>JAFPZV010000111.1 GCA_017417085.1 Deltaproteobacteria bacterium
ACCGTGCACAGCAGGGTGATGTGAAGACCGGCCTGATCTTCTGCGGAAGCAACGCCTGGCGCTCGGATCACATTGGCACCGTGCGGGAAATTTTTGACGAGCTGTTTGCGGACGAAAAAACGGCATGATTTGACGAATATTCCAAATCCGGCGGAAGGTCGGGGAAAAAGCGGTTGGCGGGCGAAGACCCGCAAACCGCTTTTTTTGTCGTTTTTTGCCGGATTTTCCTGTTTTATATTCGCACTGTGACACAATCCCGAAAGGAGAAGAAATCATGAAAGTGGCCATGGCGCAGATTGAGGCGGTCGCGGGCGATATTGAAGGCAACGTGGCAAAAATCGCGGACTGCGCCGGACGTGCCGCCGCCCGTGGATGCGGCGCGGTACTGTTTCCCGAGCTGAGCGATACCGGTTACGATCTGGATGTGGTTCGCAAGAGCGCAAGCGTGTGGCCGCAGGGCGCGGTGGCGGAGTGTCTGGGCGGCGTTGCCCGCAGAGAACGTATTTTCGTGCTTGCGGGCGTTGCGGAACGGTGCGGGGAGAACTTCTACAACGCCTGCATGGTGTTGAACCCGGAAGGCGTCCTCGTGGCCCGTTACCGCAAAAGCCATCTCTTCACGCTCACGGGGGAGGCGCAGTGTTTTGGGCGCGGAGAAGATGTGTGCGCGACTGCTGTTGGGGACAGTCTCTGGGGGCTTTCCATCTGTTACGACCTGCGTTTTCCGGAACTCTACCGCACGTTGGCGTTAAAGCATGGCGCGCAGGTACTGGCCGACTGTTCGGCCTGGCCGAAGGCCCGGCTTGCCCATTGGGATGTGCTGACCCGGGCGCGCGCCGTGGAAAATCAGGCGTGGATGCTGGCTGTCAACCAGGTGGGCGGAAGCGGGACCCATGCCTTTTGCGGGCACAGCCGCGTTATTGACCCCTGGGGACAGGTGATGGCGGAAGCGTCCGCGGAAGCGGAGGAACTGCTGGTGGCGGAACTCGATCCGGCGCTGACTGCGCAGTGCCGTCAAAAGATCCCGGCCTTGCGCGATGCCCGTCCGGAGCTTTGGCACTGGTAGGAAACGCCGCCCGGAGGCAGGCGGCGCTCATCGCCTTTTTCGGGAAAACACAAGTTTTTGAAGGAATGTTTGGGGGAAAGCGGCCATGACGGAGCGGCTTGACAAATTGCTGGTTGCGCGGGGGCTTGCCGGTTCGAGGGAGCGCGCGCACGCGCTGATTCTGGCCGGGCGGGTGCTGGTGGCGGATCAGGTCTGCGACAAGGCGGGCACGCGCTTTGCGGAAGATGTGCCTCTGCGGCTCAAAGGGGAGGACATTCCCTTCGTGTCGCGCGGCGGGCTCAAATTGGAAGGGGCCCTGGAGGCCTTTCAGGTGGATGTGGCGGGGAAAGTTGCCCTGGATGTCGGAGCCTCGACCGGTGGTTTTACCGACTGCCTGTTGCAGCATGGAGCGGCCCGGGTATTTGCGGTGGATGTCGGGTATGGGCAGCTGGCGTGGAAACTGCGTACCGATCCGCGGGTTGTGGTGCTGGAGCGGACCAATATCTGTGCGGTGACATCCGAGATGCTGGGCGCCGCGCCCGATATCGCGGTTATCGATTGCTCGTTTACGTCGCTTGTACGTGTTGCTCCTCCGACGCTGGCCCTGCTGGCTCCTCGGGCCGATGTCATCGCGCTCATCAAACCCCAGTTCGAGGTGGGCAAAGGGAAGGTTGGCAAGGGAGGCATTGTCCGTGATCCCGCCTTGCGCGCCCAGGTGGTGGAGGACATCCGCCAGGCGGCGCTCCAGTGGGGCTGCGATATCCGCGGCGTTATCGAAAGCCCGATTACCGGCGTCAAGGGCAACGTGGAATATCTTATCCACCTTGGATATGCAAAATAAACTTGCAGTACCTTGCCGGGGCAATAGAATATAAAATATGGATTCCTTTCTGTAACCGGTTTGACAGACGGCCAATGGGGGAAAGGGAATTTTTTCCCTCCATGGCGCGCAAGGGATAAAACGACTTCCTGGAAAGGAGCATGCTTATGGCGAAAGAAGAGTGTCTGTTCTGCAAAATCATTTCCGGCGAGATTCCCGCGCCACCGGTCTATGAGGATGAGCAGGTGGTCGTGATCCGGGATATTTCTCCGCAGGCGCCGCATCATTTTCTTGTGCTGCCGCGGGAGCACATCGTGTCGGCCCTGAATCTTGAGGAACGCCACGATGCGTTGATCGGCCATGTGTTCCGGGTGGCCGCTCGCCTGGCCCGGGAACAGGGCTTTGCCGAAAGCGGCTTCCGGATCGTCAACAACTGCGGGCGGGATGGTGGCCAGACGGTGGGGCATATCCATTTTCATCTGCTGGGCGGCCGGTTGCTGGAGTGGCCGCCAGGTTAGCAGAAAGGATTTCCATCCGTCCTGAAGGGATGTTGTGACAGGGGAGCGGGTGGTTTCATATGGGTAAAGAGCAAATCTATGGCTGATCCGAATGTAAATGAAAGCGTGCAGCAGCAGCACCTGATAGACGAGACTTTGGAATTGCTGGTGACCTATTATGGCGGGGTCCTGAGCGAGGAAGAACTCGATCAGAAGATGAATTTGCTGCTGCATGCCATTGATGTCGCCCGCCGCTCCCATGACGCCCAGTTTCGCCGTTCCGGCGAACCCTACATCTTCCATCCGCTGCGGGTTGCGCATCTCGCGGCGCGCAACTGGATGGATTTCGATTCCATCTGCGCCGCCATGCTGCACGACGTGGTGGAAGATACGCCAGTGACGCTGGCCGAGATTGAAAAGGATTTCGGCTACAAAATCGCGTTCCTGATCAATGGGCTGACCAAGGCGGACGATGAGCACTTGAGCCGCGATGCACTGCGCAATCAGACCTACCGCCGCCAGTTGCTGACCGCCATCGAGGATGTGCGGGCACTCTGTTTGAAGTTTTGGGACCGCATCGACAATCTGCAGACCATCAAAGCGCTGGCGCCGGAAAAGCAGCGGCTTATCGCCGAGGAAACCGAGCGGATCTATGTGCCGCTGGCCCTGCGGCTCGGCATGGGCTATGTGGCCTCCGAGCTGGATGCGCTTTCTCTGGCGGTGCTTGAGCCCGATTCCTATGAGGAGTATCAGAAAACGCTGGCCTCTCTGCGCGTGACGATGCAGCCGTGGCTGCGCCAGATTCGGAGGCGCATCATCAACACGTTGGAGAGCTGCAAGCTCAGCGTTCATGTCAACGATCGCTGGCGTTCGTTTTCGCTGCTGGCCGCTCGTGCCGTTCATCGAGGCTTCCCCAAGCTGTACACCATGGAGATCGATGTAGGACGGACGATGGATGCCTATGTGGCGCTGGGGCTGCTGCATGGCATGTTCCCGCCCATTCCGGGCAAACTTGAGGATCATCTGACCGTTCCCTCTCCGCATGGCTATCAGGCGCTGCACACCACGGTCCAGGCGGATCAGTACCGGATGCGCGTGGAGATCACCACATACAAGCTGGCCCGTTTCAATCGTTCCGGTGTGCTGGCGCCCGGTTTCGATTTTCACGAGGCGCGTTTTCAGGATCTGGTCAAGACCCTTTTGGAGGGGAATGCCTCGGTGGTCGATGTCGAACGTTTGCGGCTGGCCACCAGCAATGTCCGGGTCTACACGCCTACCGGCGCGGATCGGGTACTTCCCGAGGGGAGCAGCGTGCTCGATTTCGCCTTTGAAATTCATGAGGAGCTTGGTTTGCACGCGCAGTACGGCATGGTTAACGGCAAGCATCGCGGGCTTGATTTCCATCTGATGGATGGCGATCAGGTGGAGATTATCCGCAGCGCGGAACCGGAGGTGCGTCCCAAGTGGCTGGAATGGGCGATAACGTCCAAGGCTTTAAACAGCATTCGCCGTTATCTGCGGAACCATCCGGCGGAAAAGCCGGCGCCTGCGAAAGCCGCGCCGGAAGGCGCGGAGAAATCCGCCGGAGGAGCCTCATGAAACGGTGTGTCATTTTCACCGTGCTTTGTGCTCTGTGCGGCCTGGCCTTCTGTGTGGCCAACCTGTTTGGCGCCAATCTGCTCTGCGTGACCGAGGGTTGCACGATTTATCACGGGTACCGGGTTTTCGGGCTGAATCTCTACGCCCTGGGCGCCGTTGGCTTTCTGGCAATGCTGGTGTTGGTGCCGTTGTGCGCCCTGCTTGAGGAAGCGGGCTTCGACCGCAGTCCGAGAGAGGGCTGGTGGTCGTATCGCAGGATGCTGGCGTTGCTGGCGCTGACGATCGTCTGCGGTTTGCTGATAGAGATGGCACTTCTGGCCTACCAGTGGCTGTTCTGGGCCTGTTCCAGCTGCCTGGTGGCGGCTCTGCTCTTTGGATTGACGGTGCTGCTGGCGATGCTTTCCTTTCGGGAACTGCGGCGGGCGCCCCTGTGGTGTCTGGGCGGCCTGTGGCTGATACTTGCCGCCTATGTCACACTGGTGGTGGCGCGCGAGACGCTGCTGCATCCCTGGAGTCTGACCGGTTCTTCCGGAACGGCGCAGGTGTACTTCTCCCCGACTTGTCCCAGTTGCCGGGAGGTGGTGCTGGAACTCCTGGACAAGGTCCCGGAACCTGAAAAAAAGATAGCCTTTATCCCGATAAGCAAGAATGCCGAAGATGATCGGCGTCTGGCGGCGGTGCTTCCCCTGCTGCGGGAGGGGGGGGAGGCCGCAATGGTGTTGCGCATACTGTTCGAAGATCCGGCGGCCGGGGATGTGCAGCTTGCGCTGCCGGATCGGTTGCGGCTCTGGATCAACAAGAGCACATTGGCCTCCCGGGGCTTCACGAAAGTGCCCCAGATTCTCTCTTCCGCGCCGGTTCTGGTGACGGCTCCTTCGGAAGCCGCAGGGTCTCCCCCGCTTCCGCCCCTGCCGTCCGGCAATACCTGCCTTCCGGTGGAAGACGGCGACTGCGAAAATCGTTCGGGAGCTACTTTTCCCGTGGAGGGAGTGGAACGCTGATATTTTTTTTCCGGGAATTTGACGTTCCGGGGAAGTGATGGTTTTGCGGATTCAAACGGAATCAGGCTGATAGCAAGTATCGACCTGATTTCTTTGTATGTGGGGGATTCATTGTATG
>JAFPZV010000112.1 GCA_017417085.1 Deltaproteobacteria bacterium
CGTTTCCACATAGAGCAGCCTGGTGTTGTCCCGGATCGCCCGCTCGAAATTTTCGGGATCGTCAGGAGAGACGAACGTTGTTTCAAGGCCCTGTTCACGGAGCGTATGGGCAAAAAGATTGTAGGTTCCGCCGTAGAGGTTGGTGGCGGAAACGATGTGATCACCCGCCCGCGCAATGTTCTGCACCGCATAGGTAATCGCCGCGCTGCCCGAGGCGGTGGCCAGAGCCGCCGCGCCGCCTTCCAGCGCCGCAATGCGTTTTTCGAAGACGTCGGAGGTGGGGTTCATCAGCCGCGTATAGATATTGCCACCTGTCGTCAGTCCAAAACGTCCGGCTGCCGTAGCGGAATCGGGGAAAACATAGGATGTCGTGGCGTAGATGGGCACCGCGCGCGCATCGGTCGCGCTGTCGGGCTGCTCCTGTCCAACATGCAGCTGCAAGGTTTCAAAATGGTACTGTGTCATGATCGCTTCCTTTCTCTCCACAGGGGATATATCATCAAAAAAAATTACATACCTGCCTAGGGTGTAGGTGGGATATATCCTTTCCGGGAGCGTTTGTCAAACCTTTCCCTGCAAAAAAAATCGGGAAAGGAACATTTTTTCTCCCTTTCCCGACCAAACGTTGAAAAGCTTTGGCAAAATGCCGATAAAAGTTCATAATAATCCAATTTTGACAAATCCCTGTATTTTTACTCCTGAGACCAACTATGAAGAGATCCTTTTCGTTTGCTTCTCTGAAGGGCGATATCTTCGGCGGCTTTACCGCCGGCATTGTCGCTCTGCCTCTGGCGCTGGCTTTTGGTGTCGCCAGCGGCGCCGGAGTCAATGCTGGTCTTTACGGCGCTATCGCTTTGGGATTTTTCGCCGCGCTCTGCGGCGGTACGCCCACCCAGATCTCCGGACCAACCGGGCCCATGACCGTCATCTTTGCCTCCACCCTGGCGGTCTTTCCACCCACGGCGTCGGGCGAACTCTCTCCGGCCATTTTCACCGTGGTCTTCCTCGCCGGAATGCTCCAGATTCTCTTTGGCTGGATGAAGCTGGGGGGCTTTGTCCGCTATATCCCCTACCCTGTCATTTCCGGTTTCATGAGCGGCATCGGCGTCATCATCATTCTGCTCCAACTGCACCCGCTCCTGGGTGTGCCAAGCGTCAGCGCCCCTCTGGACGCCATAATGCGGCTGCCCGGGGCGTTCCAGCATGCGGATCTCGCCAGCCTGGGATTGGGCTGCCTCGCCATGGCCATTGTCTTTCTGACCCCGGCCCGGGTAACCCGCACGGTGCCATCGCCCTTGCTGGCACTGCTTGCGGGCACGCTGCTTGCCGTGTTTCTCCACCTTGACGTACCAAGCATCGGCGAGATCCCTTCCGGACTTCCCCAACTCCACGTACCGTTTTGGGGCCTCGGCCACCTTACCTTGGCGCACATTCAAAAGCTGGTACCGCTGGCGCTGGCACTGGCGGTCCTGGGTTCCATGGACTCGCTGCTCACTTCGGTGGTGGCCGACTCCATGACCAAAACCCACCACCGTTCCAACCGTGAGCTGGTAGGCCAGGGCATCGGCAACATGGCCGCAGCGCTTGTCGGCGGCCTGCCCGGTGCCGGCGCCACCATGAGAACCGTCATCAACATCAAGGCCGGCGGCACCACCCGCATTTCCGGCATGATGCATGCGCTGCTGCTCACCGGCATCCTGCTGGGACTGGGCAAATATGCCGCCCATATCCCCATGGCCGTACTGGCCGGCATCCTCATCAAGGTGGGCATCGACATTATGGACTACAGGCTGCTCAAGCTCGCCCGCTGCGTGCCCAAACAGGATTTCGCCGTCATGGTGACGGTTTTTCTGATCACCGTCTTCGTCGATCTGATCGTGGCGGTGGGAGTGGGTGTAACGCTGGCAGCCCTGCTAATCTGCTACCAGATCGCCCAGCAGGCCCGGATTCAGGTGGAAGACGCCTCAAGCCCATGGCAAAACGATCTGGAACGTGACATCGAAAGCAAAACCCGTCATAACATCCGGGTCATTACCATCAACGGCCCCTTCTTCTTTGGCAGTACCGCCAGAATGCAGGAACACATCAACGCGCTCATCGGCGCCAAGGTGGTGGTCATCAACTGTCTGGCGGTGCCCTTTATCGATCTCTCCGGCTATTTCACCCTCGGCGAGATGCTCTCCGGCCTGCTCCACGAACGGATCAAGCCCATCATCATCTTCAAAAACGACACAACCATGTACAACCAGATGATCGATCTGGGCTACGGCAAACTGTTGGGTGAGGACGGCATTCAGAGCAATTACAACAGTGCGCTAAACCTGGCCGGAAAGTACCTGGAAGAGATCCATCAAAAAGAAGAGGAAAAAAAGGCGCGCAAACGCGGGGAAAAAACGGGGCAGGCGACGTAAGGAAGGTCAGCCCATGTCGCCCCAGATCAGCTGGACCCAGGCGGCCAATACCATGCCGGCGGTTTCCGTGCGCAGAATGCGGGGGCCCAGCGTAACCGGCAGAAAACCAAAATCCTGCGCAAGCGCGACTTCGGATGCCTCTAAGCCGCCTTCGGGCCCAATCAGGACCGCAACCGACGAAGGCGAAAAGCTTTCCGCAAGGCTCGACAGACTCCTTCCGCCCTCCTCCCAGGCCACAAGCCGCATCTCGGCACTCACCTGCGAAAGCGCCTGCGCAAGCGGCAGAGGCGTATCCACCTGCGGCACCTGCGCCCGCCCGCACTGACGCGTCGCCTCCGTCACAATCCGTTTCCAGCGCTCCAGACGGCGGCCTTCACGCGCCGCATCGCGTACCGGAACGCTGCGGGCGGTCAAAACCGGTGTCAGACGCGCGGCTCCCAGTTCGGTCGTCTTTTGCAGCACCAATTCCAGCTTGTCGCCCTTGGGCAGTCCCTGCAGCAGATGTACCTCAAGTGCCGTATCCCTGTGGCATTCCCGTTCACAGACCACAAGACGGGCGCAATCTTTCTCCGCCCGCTCAAGCCGGCAGCGCAGCCACAAGCCACGCCCGTCGCCAACCATCACCTCTGCCCCCACCGGCGTCCGCAGCACCCGGCAGAGATGATGAAAAGGCGCGCCACTCAAGATTATTGCATCCCCGGCCAAAAGTTCCGGAGGTACCAGCAGCCGGCGCATGGTCAGAGCACTCCATAACGCACACAACACCAGTCGTCGAGCTGTATCGTTTCTCCCGGCGTTTCAAAAAGCGGATCGAAGCACTCGCGGACCAGGGCCGCCTTTTCCGGCAGAATACCGGAGAGAATCAGCACGCCACGAAGGTCCAGCAGCCGCCGCAGATGCGGTGACAGCCGTACCAACTCTTCGGCAAGAATGTTGGCGACAACGATCTCAAAGACGCCATCCAGCTTCTCAATCGGTGTGGCACTTACCTCAATCACTTCGGAAAGCCGGTTGAGCGCGATATTGTTCCGCGCAACCTCACAGGCCTGCTCGTCAATATCAACGGCCAGCACCGGCTCGGCGCCCAGCAGGGCCGCGGCCATTGCCAGAATGCCGGAGCCGGTGCCGACATCAAGCACACTGCAGGGAGAAACGGCTTTCTCCACCGCCTCGGCCAGAGTTTCCAAACAGAGCCGCGTGGTTGCATGCGTGCCCGTGCCAAAGGCCATTCCCGGATCGAGACGCAGCAGCGCAGTCTGCCCATCATCCTCGACCTCTTCCCAGGTAGGGCAGACCAACAGGCGTTTGCCCACGCGGAAAGGCCGGAAATGCTGCTTCCAGCCCTCGGCCCAGGCCTCATCCTGTACCGGGCTTATCTTGAAAGCGGGAGGGGTCCAACCTGGCGTAAAAACGATAACCTCGTTCAAGGCCGATTCAATTTTTTCCTTCAGTTCAGCCTGCGGCGCGAAATAGGCACGGATGGAACATAAGGGGGCATAGTCCTCGCGCGGATCGGGTGGCACGAAGGTATCGAGCTTGCGCTCCTCCACCACCACGCCGCACGAACCCGCTTCCGTCAGTGTTTCGCACACCAGATCGACCCAAGCCGCCGGCACCGGCAAGGTAACTTCCTGCCATTCCCGATTCATAAATTTTCCTCCCTGCAACAAGTGAGTTGTCTTTTAACGATTCTTTGCCGATAATATTTTATTTTCAGCCGGATGCCTTCCGCATCCCTTTTCTTTCTCCCCACACGAAAGGTATGGAACGAAAGCGGCATGAACGAAGCTCCCTTTATCTATCTGTTTTCCGACGCCACCGGTGAGACCGTGGAAACGATGGTGGACGCCGCCCTCACCCAATTCCCCGTGGACAACATGCAGATCAAACGCGTCAGCAACCTGCGTTCGGCGAACCAGATCCGCACAGCGCTGGAAACGGTCCTGCTCAACAGGGGCATGGTGGTCTATACCATGGCCGATCAGGAGCTGGCCAACATTGTCCATGAAGAATGCGACGTGCGGAAAATTTTCTGTATCGATCTGTTCACGCCGCTTCTGATGAAATTGTCCGCCTATCTCGGATGTCCTCCACGCGGTACGCCGGGACTGCTGCACAGCGTCAACGAGCGCTACTACCGGCGGATAGAGGCGGTGGATTTCTCCGTCAAGCACGATGACGGCCAGGAGCTGCGCACACTGTATCTGGCCGACATTATCCTGATAGGCGTTTCACGTTCCAGCAAGACGCCGCTTTCCATGTATCTGGCCAACAGTGGCTGGAAGGTGGCCAACGTACCCATCATCAAGGGCATCGCCCCGCCGGAGGAACTGTTCAGCGCCGCACATAACCGCGTGGTTTGCCTCACGATCGATCCGCAACGGCTGCTGGAACTGCGCATCGCCCGCCTGCGCAACCTC
>JAFPZV010000113.1 GCA_017417085.1 Deltaproteobacteria bacterium
CCTGGAGAACGCCAAGGATGCGGATCTGGCCATCATCGAGGTGGGCGGCACGGTCGGCGATATCGAATCGCTGCCCTTTCTGGAGGCGATCCGCCAGTTCCGCGCCGATCGCGGCGCGGAGAATGTGCTCTACATCCATCTGACGCTGGTGCCCTATATCGCCACGGCCGGCGAGCTGAAAACCAAACCGACCCAGCACAGCGTCAAGGAACTCCGCAGCATCGGCATCCAGCCGGATATCCTGCTGTGCCGCTGCGATCGGGAAATTCCTTTGGAGATGAAGCGCAAGATAGCGCTGTTCTGCAACGTGACCGAAGAGGCGGTCATTACGGCGCAGGATGTTTCCTGCATCTACGAAATGCCGATCCGCTTTCACCGGGAAGGGCTGGACGAACGCATCGCCGAATATCTCAACATCTGGACCAAGGAACCGGATCTCTCGCCCTGGGAGCGCATTGTCAAGCGGGTGGTGGAGCCGGCCGCCCAGGTGCGGATCGCCATCGTCGGCAAGTATGTGGAACTGACCGAAAGCTACAAATCGCTCAACGAGGCGTTGACGCATGGCGGCATCGCCAACAACTGCCGCGTGTCGCTGAAGTTTATCGATTCCGAATCGATTGAGCGGCATGGGGTGGGCGACCTGTTCGCCGATGCCGATGGCATCCTGGTGCCGGGCGGTTTTGGGGAGCGCGGCAGCGAGGGCAAAATTGAGGCAATCCGCTTTGCCCGTGAGAACCGGATCCCCTTTTTCGGAATTTGCCTGGGAATGCAGATGGCGGTTGTGGAGTTCGCCCGCCATGTGTGCAATCTGAGTGACGTCCATTCCACGGAGTTTCACAAGGATGCCGAAAATCCGGTTATCGATCTCATGGAAAACCAGCGCCAGATCCGGCGCAAGGGCGGCACCATGCGGCTGGGAGCCTATCTGTGCACGCTGCTGGAGAAAACCCTGGCGCGGCGTATCTATGGGCAGCCGGAGGTTTCCGAACGCCATCGCCACCGCTACGAGGTCAACAACGCCTACCGGGAGATGCTGGAACAGCAGGGCCTGAAGGTGTCGGGCATCAACGCCGAGTATGATCTGGTGGAAGTCATCGAACTGCCCACCCATCCCTGGTTCATCGGCTGCCAGTTTCATCCGGAATTCCGCTCCCGTCCGATGGACCCGCATCCGCTGTTTGAATCCTTTATCGGCGCCTGTCTGAAGTGGCGGCAGGAAAACCGTTCCTGAAACGGGGCAAAAGAGGCTTTGGGAGAAAGATGCTTCCGCATGAAAGGAAATCCCCATGAGTGACGACGTTGCGAAAAAAAACACTCCCGAAACGGAGCGGACAGACTCCGGGGGGAAGGCAGTGCCTCGGGAAGAGAAAAATCCCGAGAGTGACAAAATTCTGGAGAGTGCCCGCAAGGTGCTGCGTATAGAAGCCGAGGCCCTGGAAGCCCTGCCTGCGCGGCTGGATGGCGAATTTGTCCGGGCGGTGGAGATGATCCTCGCCTGCCGCGGGCGCGTGGTGGTGAGCGGCATGGGCAAATCCGGGCTGGTGGGGCACAAGATTGCCGCGACGCTGGCCTCCACGGGGACCCCCGCCTTTTTCATGCATCCTGCGGAAGGCATTCATGGCGATTTGGGCATGCTCATGCGGGGGGATGTGGTCCTGGCAATCTCCTATTCCGGGGCAACCGAGGAAGTGCTGCACATCCTGCCGGTGATCAAGCGCATGGGGCTCCCGTTGATCGTGATGAGCGGCAAGCCGGACAGCGATCTGGCAAAACAGGGGGATGCCTTCATCAGTATTGCGGTTGAAAAGGAAGCCTGTCCATTGGGTTTGGCGCCGACCGCCAGCACGACGGCCACCCTGGCTCTGGGCGACGCTTTGGCAATCGCCCTGCTGCAGCGGCGTGGATTCAAGGAAGAAGATTTCGCGTTTCTTCATCCCGGCGGCAGCCTGGGGAAACGCCTGCTGGCGCTGGTCGCGGATTTCATGCACCAGGGCAGGGAAATTCCGCTGGTTGAGGAAAAGACGCCTCTCAAGGTGACGCTGTTCGAGATAACCAGCAAGCAGCTTGGCATTACCGGTGTGACGAACGAGGCCGGCGAGCTGATCGGCGTGTTCTCGGATGGAGATTTGCGGCGGGCTTTGGAGAAGGGCTTCGACATCCTGAACCATCCGGTGAGCGAGGTTATGACGCATAATCCCAAGAGGATTCTCAGGACCAATTTGGCGGCGGCGGCGCTGCGTCTGATGGAAAAGCATTCCATTACCTCGCTGTTCATGTTCGACAGCGAGGAGAGCCGGGTTCCGGTGGGGATTATCCATATTCACGATCTGATAAAGGCGGGAGTGGTGTGATGCGGGAGGCATTGCGGGAAAGGCTGGCGAAGATCCGGCTGCTGCTTTTGGATGTGGATGGCGTTTTGACCGACGGCCGCATCTACTTTGCCGACAACGGGATGGAGAGCAAGGCCTTTTATGCCCGGGACGGGCATGGCATCAAGCTGTTGCTGCGCTCCGGGATACGGGTCGGCCTGCTGACTGGTCGCAGTTCGCACCTGGTTGAACTGCGGGCCAGGGATCTGGGCATCGATCTGGTTTTCCAGGGAGCGAAGGAGAAACTGCCGGTTTTCAGGCAGATTTTGCGGGATCTGGATTTGCGGGCGGAAGAAGTTGCCTACATGGGCGACGATGTGGTGGATCTGCCGGTCCTGATGCATGCCGGTGTGGCGGCGGCGGTGGCCGATTGCTCGGAAGAGATCCTGACGGCGGTTGACTTCGTCTCCCGTTATCGCGGCGGCCGCGGCGCCGTCCGCGAATTCTGCGAGCTGTTGTTGAAGAGCACCGGACGCTGGGAAGCAATCATGGCGGATTATACGCGCAAGGGCCTGGAAGGCCTGTGAGGAGCGGCAACGAACGGGGTGCGCCATACTATGAAAAGTATGAAAAGACATCTTACACTTCGCAATCTGCTCTTCCTGTGCCTGTTTTTGGTCGCGTTGGCATTGACGATCATGATTTCCCACAACTTCAGGGAGACCCTGCAGCCGCCGCTTCCCGATCCCCGTCCCAAGGACATCGATCTTTCCCTGAAGGAAGTGGTGCTGACCAGCACCCGGGAGGAAACGTCGTCCTGGCAGTTGAACGCGGAGTCCGCGGATTTCAATCTTCAGAGCAAGAGCGGCAAGTTGAAAAATATCCGGATGATTTTTTTTGATGGCGAAAAGGGCAATATGGAACTGACCGCCGACGCGGGCGAGGTGGAAGGCGAAACATCGAATCTGCGCGCGATGGGCAATGTGGTTTTGCAGGGAGCGAAAGACGGCACGCTCTACGCCGATGATCTGGAGTATGTGCAAAAGGAGTCGCTGATCCGCACCGACAGCAGGGTGCGAATAGTTTCCGAACGCATGGAACTTCGGGGGCAGGGGCTGCGGTATCAGACGCACAGCCGCTTTTTCCAAATTCTAAACAATGTTGAGGCGGAGATTTATGGCAATACTGGCAAGAAGTAGTCTGCTCCTGATGGGCTTTTGGCTGGCGCTTTTCCAGACGGCATGGGGGGCAACGCCCTCCAAACTGGCAGGCAAACATGATTCCAAACAGCCGATACAGGTTACTTCCAATAGCTTGCAGGCGGATGGCACCGCAAACAAGGTCCGTTTTATCGGCAATGTTGAAGTCCGCCAGGGCAATGTGACCATTTCCGCGCCCGAAATGGTGCTGTTTCTGCGTGACGAAGGGCGGGACATCGAGCGCATCGAGGCTCCGGCGGGGGTCCGGATGGTGCAGGAGGACCGGATGGCTACCGGGAAGAAGGGAGTCTACTTTGCCAAAGAGGAGAAGATAGTTCTGAGTGGTGATGCGCATGTGCAGCGAGGGGAAGATTCCCTGGACGGCGACGAGATCACCGTCTTTTTGAACAGCAATCGCAGTGTGGTAACCAGTCGGAAGGGCTCGCGGGTCAAGGCGGTTTTTCATCCCAAAGGAGAGCGCTAGTGGCGGAAAAGCTCGTTGCAAAAGGTCTGCGCAAAGCTTATAAAAGAAGGGAAGTTGTGCGGGGTGTCGACTTCGAGATCCATTCCGGAGAGGTGGTAGGGCTCCTGGGTCCCAATGGCGCCGGCAAAACAACTTCCTTCTATATGATAGTGGGGCTTATTCACGCTGATCAGGGGGAAATCCTCCTGGATGATCTGGATCTGGCGCCGCTTCCCATGTATCGGCGCGCATTGGCCGGTATCTCCTATCTGGCTCAGGAACCGACGGTTTTTCGCAAGCTGACGGTGACGGACAATCTGCTGGCGATTTTGGAATGTCAGGATATTTCCACAGTGGCGATGCATGAGAAAGCCGAGAGGCTGTTGAAGGAATTCCGTTTGCAGCATGTTGCCCGGTCGTTTGGCTACACCCTTTCGGGCGGCGAACGCCGCCGCCTGGAGATTGCCCGTGCTTTGACCACCGATCCGTTTTTTATGCTGCTGGACGAACCTTTTGCGGGCATTGATCCGCTGGCGGTGCTGGACATCCAGAAAACGGTGGCCGATCTGAAAAAACGTGGCATCGGCATCCTGATCTCCGATCACAATGTGCGGGAAACGCTCAATGTCTGCGATCGGGCCTATATCCTCAACGAAGGGGAAATTATTGAAGCGGGGACACCCGAGCAGATAGCCGCCAGTCCGCGGGCACGCTCGATCTATCTGGGAGAGTCGTTCCGGTTGTAGATATGGTGTGTATTTTGTCATGGCGCATTCTTTGAAGCCGCGCGTTCTTTAGGGAAAGGCAGCAATGTCTCTCGAAATTCGACAGCAATTGAAGCTCAGTCAGCAGCTGATCATGACGCCGCAACTGCAGCAGGCGATCAAGCTTCTCCAGCTTTCGCGGGCGGAACTGGCGGAAGTGGTTCAGAAGGAGCTTGAGAGCAATCCGGTGCTTGAGGAAGCCCAGGATTCGGTCGATGACAGAGAACTTGACGACAAGGAGATTGAGGAAGTCCGGGAAGAGCCCGCTCCCCAGGAAGAGTTCGTCGATCCGGAAAAGGACGAAAACCAGCCCATTGACTGGCAGTCCTATTTTGGCGATTACAACTCGGAGGGATCCCTGGAGGAATTTTCCGACAACGAGGAAGCTCCCTATTATGAAAACGTCCTGACCAAAAAAACTTCTCTGGCGGATCATCTGTTGAATCAGATCCGGCTTTCAAAAATCACGGACGAGGATCGTGTCATAGCGGCCGAAATTATCGGCAATATTGACGAGAAGGGATATTTGCAGGCCACGCTGGAAGAGATCGCGACCGCGACCCATGCTTCTGTGGAGGCGGTGGAGAATGTGCTGCGCATGGTGCAGGAACTGGATCCTCCGGGAGTCGGCAGCCGCAATTTGCGGGAATGCCTGCTGCGGCAAATGGAAAGCCGCAATATGGACAATCCTGTTGCCAAAGCCATTTTGGAAAATCATTTCGAGGATTTGGAAAACCGCAAGTATCCCCAGATCGCCAAGGCTCTGGACATTTCCGTTGAAAATGTGCATGAGGCCATCAAGGTCATCGCCAGTCTTGAACCTTTTCCCGGAAGGGCTTTTTCCCAGGAAGACACCCACTACATCATTCCGGACATTTTTGTTTACAAGGTTGAGGATGACTATGTGGTTATGCTGAATGATGACGGCCTTCCCAATTTGCGGATCAATTCCTTCTACCGGGATGCGCTTGCCAAGGGCAAGGATATTGATGCCGAAATCGGAGAATATATTCAGGAGAAAATGCGGAGCGCGCTGTGGTTGATTAAAAGCATTCAACAGAGGCAGCGCACCATCTACAAGGTGACGCGAAGCATTGTCAAATTTCAGCGGGATTTTTTTGATTACGGCATCGAATATCTGAAACCGTTGGTCCTGCGTGATATCGCCGAAGATATCCAGATGCATGAATCGACCATCAGCCGCGTGACAACGAACAAGTATGTGCAGACTCCACGGGGCACTTTTGAGCTCAAATACTTTTTTAATGGAAGCATCAATACGACCGATGGCAATTCGGTGGCATCGGAAAGCGTCAAAAACAAGATTGAGGAGATAGTTGCTTCCGAAGATGCAAGAAAACCCTATTCCGATCAGAAGATTGTTGAGCTGCTGAAGGAAAGCGGGATTGAAATCGCGAGGAGAACAGTAACCAAGTACCGGGAAATGCTGAATATTGGTTCCTCAACAGAGCGTAAGCGGTATTTTTAACCTTGAAGAAGGAGGTATTCTTATGAACATTTCTGTAACTTTCCGGCATATGGAAGCAAGCGAGGCGGTTCGGGCCTATGTTGAAGAAAAGCTTGAGAAACTGAAAAAATATATTGACGAGCCTATTGATGCCCAGGTTGTTATCGGTGTTTCAAAGAAAATCAGAAATACTGTGGAAATAGTGCTGCAGGCCAGAGGCGTCGTCATCAAGGGAGCCGAGGAAAGCGGAGACATGTACGCTTCGGTGGATGCGGCGATCGACAAAATCGAGCGCCAGCTCAAGCGTTACAAGGATAAAATCAAACGCCACAAACCCATGTCCGGTCCGGAGCGCCAGGTTCAGAAGACGGTTTTGGCCGCTGAAAGCTTTGATGAAGGGCATGAAGAGCCGATCGTCATCAAGAAGGTCAATTTTGCCGTCAAGGCGATGTCGGTTGACGAGGCCGTTATGCAGATGGATCTGCTGCACAAGGATTTCCTGGTCTTCGTCGATAACGAAAGCGGAGATATCAGTGTCGTTTATCGCCGCAGCGACGGGAATTTCGGTTTGATAGTTCCGCAGCCGCTGAAAAAGAGTTGATACAGTTTATGGAACGGGATGTCGTGCAATGAAGATCGCGGAATTGCTTCAGGAGGAAAATGTTGTCGCGGAAATAAGTGCCCGGAACAAGGGTGATGCGCTTTCCGAACTGGCCGGGAAGATGGTTGAGCTTCATCCGAAATTGAATCATGACGATCTGATGAAGACGCTTTTGGAACGGGAGCGTCTGGGGAGCACGGGCATTGGGGATGGCGTTGCGATTTCCCATGGCAAATTGCCGGAAATGAAGGAACTTGCCCTCGTGTTTGGCCGCAGCCGGACAGGTGTGGAATTTGATTCCATGGATGGCAAGCCGGTGCACCTGATCTTTTTGCTGGTTGCTCCGGAAGAGTCGGTCGGGGAGCATCTCAAGGTTCTGGCGAGGATTTCCAAGCTGCTGAAGAATCCCGAGACGCGGCAAAAACTGCTGGATGCGCCGGGCCCTGCGGAAATTTGCGCGACGGTTGCTTCCGAGGAAGCGAAGCTGTGAGGCGGCCTTGTGCATTCTGGCCATGAAAAGAGTGGTGAAGATGCCCCCGGTGACGGTGGACATCTTCGCTTGAACAATCAAAGAGCAAGTCTTTTGCAGGTTGCGGGAATGAGGCTTGAAGAAAGCCTGATTCCCGCAATGTTGTTTCATCGCCGTTTGAAAAGTTGCAACCCGAAAGCCGCATGGTTATTTTGCTTTTTGTCAATTTCCAGAGGCTGAAAGCCGGTTGCCGAACCCTTTGATTTCAGGTGCTTCCATGAAAAACGTTCCTGCAACCCTCGTCATTGTTTCCGGTTTGTCCGGTTCGGGCAAAAGCACGGCGGCCCGGGCGCTGGAAGACGAGCAGTACTTCGTCGTGGACAATCTTCCGGTGATCTTTCTTCGGGATTTTCTCGATTCCCATGCGAAAAACGGTCTTGATGCCAAAGTGGCGGTTGTGCTGGATGTGCGCAATCGTTGGTATCTGGAGCAGTTTCCGCAGATTCTGACCGATATCCGCCGCGAGGGGTACAAGGCCGATCTCTTTTTCTTCGACGCTTCGGACGAGGCGCTTTTGCGGCGCTTTTCCGAAACACGCCGCCGCCATCCGCTCATGAGCGCGGGGAATTTGCCTGCGGCCATTCTGGAGGAGCGGCGTCTGCTGGAGAAGGTCCGGGATCTGGCCACCCTGGTGTTTGACACGACGGGGCTGACCGTCCATGAACTGCGGCGCAAAATCATGGAAATCGTGCATCAGGGGACGATGGAGCGCATTCCCATGTCGGTGCATGTCCAGTCGTTTGGCTACCGTTTCGGCATTCCGCCGGAATCGGACATAGTGCTGGATGTGCGTTTCATGAAGAATCCCTATTTTGTGGATGCCCTGCGGCCCCTGACCGGGCGGGATGCCGAGGTCGGGGCCTTTATGGCGGCCCAGCCGGAATTCCGGTCCTTTCTGGAGCACCTGGTGAGCATGCTGTGTTTTCTGCTGCCGGAATATGAAAGGGAAAACAAGAGCTACCTGACAATTTCCATCGGATGCACCGCCGGGCGTCACCGGAGCGTGGCGGTGACGGAGGAACTGCGCCGGCGCCTTGCCGAAAAGGGGATTATTACCTCGATGACGCATCGGGATCTGGGACGGAACATGAAGTGACGGCGAGTGCGGAACGCTTTGCCGGCAAAAGGCAAATTTTTGATAAACAACACAATTGATTCGATTTTACCGTGAAAGGAGTTGCACAAACAATGGCGGACTACATTTTTTCTTCCGAGTCAGTGACCGAAGGCCATCCGGACAAGATGTGCGATCAGATTTCCGACGCGGTTTTGGATGCCATACTGACCCAGGATGCCGGGGCACGGGTGGCGTGCGAATCTCTGGTTTCGGCGGAGATGGCGATGATCGCCGGCGAAGTGACCACGACCGCCCTGGTTGATATCCCCGCTCTGGTCCGTAAAGTTATTCTGGATATTGGATACAACGACAGCGCCATGGGTTTTGACGGCAACAGCTGCGCGATCCTTGTGGCGCTGGGACGGCAGTCGCCGGATATTTCCCAGGGCGTGACCGCCGGGGAAGGCCTGTTCAAGGAGCAGGGCGCGGGCGATCAGGGCATCATGTTTGGCTATGCCTGCCGGGAAACCCCCGAACTGATGCCGATGCCGATAATCTTTGCGCACCGGCTGACCCAGCGCCTTGCCGAAGCGCGCCGCGAAGGAGTCCTGCCTTTCCTGCGTCCGGATGGCAAATCCCAGGTTTCCGTGGAATACCGGGACGGGCGTCCGGTGCGGGTGGATACGGTGGTGATGTCTTCCCAGCATACGGATGATGTCGCCTACGAGACCATCAAGGAAGGGATTATCGAGGAAGTGATCCGGAAGACCATTCCGGAGGAGCTTCTGGACAGCCGCAGCCGTTTTCTGGTCAACCCCACGGGCAAATTCGTGGTGGGCGGCCCGAAGGGAGATTGCGGGCTGACCGGCCGCAAGATCATTGTGGATACCTATGGCGGCGCCAGCCGGCATGGCGGCGGCGCGTTTTCCGGCAAGGATCCGAGCAAGGTGGACCGCAGCGCCGCCTACATGGCGCGTTACATTGCCAAGAATGTGGTGGCGGCGGGGCTGGCCGAACGTTGCGAACTGCAGATCGCCTACGCCATCGGAGTGGCCGAACCGGTGTCGGTCATGGTGCAGACCTTTGGTACGGAGGCGATTGCGCCGGAACGCATCGCGCAGCTGATCCGCGAGAATTTCGATCTGCGTCCGGCGGAGATTATCCGCGCGCTGGATCTGCGGCGTCCGATTTACCGCCAGACCGCGGCTTACGGCCATTTTGGCCGGGAACTGCCGGGATTTTCCTGGGAACGGACGGATCGCGCGGAAACCCTGCGGAAACAGGCCGGCTGCTGAAAAAGTCTTTTTGGAAACATGTCGTTTTGAAACGGATCCTGTTGGTGAAAACACTTTGGAAAGGTGCTTGCCATGAAAAAGATCTATGTGCTGGATACCAATGTTCTGCTGCATGACGCGCATGCGTTGTTCAACTTTGCCGATAACGAGCTGGTCATCCCCCTGACGGTTCTGGAGGAACTGGACAAGTTTAAGAAGAACCAGGATGAAACCGGGCGCAATGCCCGTCAGGTTTCCCGCACGCTGGACGGCCTGCGGGCGAAGGGACGGCTGACGGACGGCGTGGCGCTGGAATCCGGCGGGGTCCTTCGGGTGGTGGCCTGTGACCGGGACGCTTTGGAGCTTCTGCCTCTGGCCCTGAAAGCCGACGTCCCCGACAACCGGATTTTGGCGGTGGCCATGTGGATGGTCGAAACCCGGAAGGAGCTGCCGGTCATCTTTGTGACCAAGGATGTGAATCTGCGCATCAAGGCGGATACCGCCGGCCTGACGGCGCAGGATTACGAATCGGACAAGGTTGCGGTGGACGATCTCTACAGCGGAATCGTGCGGCTGAGCGTTCCGGCGGGCGATATCGATCGTTTCCAGGGACAGGGTTTTCTGGAAATGAAGGAAGCGCTTTCTCCCAACCAGTGCGTGATTCTGGAGGATGACGGCAATCCCAACCATGTGGGCGTGGGGCGCTATCAGGCTGCCACGAATCGTGTTGTTCCGCTGAAAAACTTGACCAAAGACGGCGTCTGGGGCATCAAGCCGCGCAATGTGGAACAGCAGTTCGCCCTGGATCTGCTGCTGGACGACAACCTGCAACTGGTGACCATCAACGGCAAGGCCGGGACGGGCAAAACCCTGCTGGCCATCGCGGTGGGGCTGCTCAAGGTGGCCGACAAGAAACTGTTCAGCCGCCTGCTGATTTCGCGGCCGATCTTTCCCATGGGCAAGGATCTGGGCTTTCTTCCGGGCGGCGTGGAGGAAAAGCTCACGCCCTGGATGCAGCCGATCTTCGACAATGTCGATCTGCTTCTGGAAAGCACCGACAAGCGCAAACGCAGCTACCACGATCTGGTGGACATGGGGATTCTGCAGATCGAGCCGCTGACCTACATCCGGGGGCGTTCCATTCCCAAGCAGTACATGATTGTGGACGAGGCGCAGAATCTCACGCCCCACGAGGTCAAGACCATCATCACCCGCGCGGGGCAGGGACCCAAGATCGTGCTTACCGGCGATCCCTACCAGATCGACAATCCCTACATCGACTCCTCCAGCAACGGCCTCAACTACGCGGTTTCGCGTTTCCGTGGCCAGGAGATCGCGGGCCATGTCACCCTGGAGAAGGGCGAGCGTTCTCCGCTGGCGGAACTGGCGGCCAATCTTCTGTAAGGACCTTTTCCCATGCTGCTGCTTGCTCTGGAGTCTTCCTGCGATGAAACTTCCGCGGCCGTGGTGCGTGACGGCCGCGCGATACTTTCCAATATCGTCGCCTCGCAGATTGATGTGCATGCCGAATATGGCGGTGTGGTGCCGGAACTGGCCTCGCGCAAGCATCTGGAGGCGATAGGGCCGGTCATCGATCAGGCGCTCTCCCAGGCCGGCG
>JAFPZV010000011.1 GCA_017417085.1 Deltaproteobacteria bacterium
ACAAAGAGGCCGACCTGCTCAGGTTCTGGAGTACCGCAATCTGGTATCCTCCCGCATTCACCGCATCCATCGAGCGTTCAAGGCGCAGATGCTGGCCGAATTGCTGGCCGCCTTTGAGATTGATGTTCATATCCACCCTATGGCCCTGGCTCATTGCAATTTCGTGGAAAGCGACGAAGCTGCCGCCGAAGAACGTGAAGGAGTTACCCAGGAACACTGCTTTTGTGACATCTTTTGCCGGTTCAGTAAAGGCAGCAAGATATGCTGTAACCCAGGGATAATACAGGAAAAGCACCTCGGTCTTGGGATCGGACGAACTTTCAAGGCAGCGCAGACGCACTTTCACTTCCTTCTTGCAGGCTTTTTTCAGAATGAAAGAGTGCAGGTAAGTAGTAGGATTCGTCTTCTCGTAATGCTTGAGAGTAAACTGGCAGTCCGGACCGTCGCTGCACCATTTTTTACCGTCGAAGACTTCACATATCCACTTTTCTGGCGCTCCTGCAGAGAGAACTCCCATGGATGTAGCAAAGTCTATCTGGCTGCCCTTTGGAAGCTTTCCGACCTTGAGGGTAAAAAGAAAATAGTCTCCAGAAAAGATATTGGAAACCGCAACAGACTGGATTTTTTGGGCAATGCCAAGTTCAGGATCGGTGCCCACAAAAGAGAAGCTCCCGTTGCCGTCCTCTGAAGGAAGGGCGCCGCCGTTTTTCCAGTTGCAGTTCTTGAGATCCCTGGAATTCTGGCTCCAGCGCGCCACAGCCACCGGGTTGGAGGCAAAAACGGACAGTCCTGAAAACACCAGGACAGTTATGACAAGAATCGATTTTTTCATAACACACTTTTTTAATAAATGGTCAGTGCGCGGCGCTCTCGCCAAGCAGTGCGTCCGCTTCATCCCCGCTGATTCCTTTGGATCCGACAGTCAGGGAGTAATCCTCAATGTCGCGGTCGTATGCCGCCAGGATGGCCCTGTGCACGGCCTCGCAGTCGGCAAGGTCCACCGGAGCGGATTCTTTGGAGAGGATGATTTCGAAATTATTGTCGTCGTCGCCTTTGGCGTCCAGCACCTTGCATCCGCGGTCTTCTGCTGCAGGTACTGCAATTTTGAGGATCTCTGATATTTCCATACCGCGAAGTTACGAAAAATGCGCTAACTTTACAATGCCGCGCTACGTTGCCTGGCGCCTGCTTTTATGAATCTGGAAGATTTTGTCATAGAGCATCTGCATGACGATGTTTCCGAGCTTCTGCTGCATCGCAGCCGATGGCCCGGGGTGGATGTCGCCCTGGCAGCCGACTGCATCGCGGCAAGGCGCAAACTGCGGGGCAAGGTGCCGGAGTGGTATGCCGATGCGCGGCTGCTCTTCCCCTCCCCCCTTTCCGCCGAACAGTGCAGCAGCCGCGCCACCGCGCGGTTCAAGGCGCAGCTGGCCCTGCGCGCCGCTGAGGAGAGGGCGGCCATGTGGATGGCCGGGGGGCAAGAGGCGCCGTCCCTGATTCAGGGTGGTTTCAGGGATGGCGGAGCGGAAAACGCTGTCCCGTCCCTGATTCAGGGCGATTTTAGGGATGGCGTGCGGATTGCCGACCTGACGGGCGGGCTGGGCGTTGACAGCTGGCAGTTCGCGGCGGCCGGCGCCACCGTCCTGTACAACGAGATGAACCCCCGCCTCGCAGAGGCCGCCGCCCGCAATTTCGCCCTGCTGGGATTGACCGCACCGGAGGGGTCCGATGCCGGACCCGGTTCAGGGCTCCGCCCCTCATCCCTCCCGTCTGCAACGGGCCCCTCCCACTCACGTTGCCGTGGGCGGCACGCCTCTCCAGCGCCGGCCCCCTCCGGCACGGCACGCGGCAGCATAGAATGCCGCTGCAGCGAAATCACTCCGGAGAGCCTTCCGACGCTGCTGGAGGACTTCCGGCCGGACATCGTTTACCTGGATCCGGCCAGGCGCAGCAGCTCCGGCGACAAAGTCTTCCGCCTGAAGGACTGCAGCCCGGACGTACTTCAATTGCAGGATATCATACTCGGCCTGCGAACGAAGCCGGCTGTTTCCAGCCGTTCCACGAAGCCAAATCGGCCTGACCCGCTGATGATGCTGAAGCTTTCGCCGATGGCAGACATCTCGCAGATTTGCAGAGAATTGCACTGCGTCCGCGAAATCCATTGCGTAGAGAGTGGAGGCGAATGCAAGGAATTGCTGGTTATGTGCGAGCCGGGGTTCTGCGGGGAGCCGACGGTGTTTGCGGATGTGCTTACGGACGCGGCAGGCAATCCGGATGAGGTGGCGGGAGCGGCAACCGGCCTGCGCCCGGGCGCCTCCTTCAGTTTCCTTTCCTCGGAAGAGGCCGCGGCGAAGACCAGTCCGGCCGGTTTCGCTTCCCCTGCCGAACTTGTCGGCAAAGGCCTTTTCGAACCGGGTCCCGCCCTGCGCAAGGCCGGCGCCTTCAAACTGCTAGCCTGCCGCTTCGGTCTCGCCGCCATCGGCCCCGATGCCCACTTCTACATCAGCGATTCCACCCCCGAAACCGTCGGGCCGTTCCTGGAAACCAGCCAAAACAGGAACCACTCCCCCGAAACCGCCGGGCCGTTCCTGGAAACCAGCCAAAACAGGAACCACTCCCCCGAAACCGCCGGGCCGTTCCTGGAAACCGGCCAAAACAGGAACCACTCCCCCGAAACCGCCGAGCCGTTCCTGGAAACCGGCCAAAACAGGAACCACTCCCACGAAACCGCCGGGCCGTTCCTGGAAACCGCCCAATTCAGGAACCACTCCCCCGAAACCGCCGAGCCGTTCCTGGAAACCGGCCAAAACAGGAACCACTCCCACGAAACCGCCGGGCCGTTCCTGGAAACCGCCCAATTCAGGAACCAC
>JAFPZV010000114.1 GCA_017417085.1 Deltaproteobacteria bacterium
CCATGTTCGTCCAGTTCGGAAAGCGCGTTCCAGAAAACCTCCCGGTTGGGAAAACCGGCGGTAAGAAAGGGGATCAGGGCGCTTCGTCCCTGTTCTCCGGCCCTGCGTATCTTTTCTTCAAGTTTGTGCATGTTCACACCTCCTGGAGAGCCAGTGCCCGCTGAATAATGTCCATATCCTTGTCCCCCCGGCCGGACAGGTTGACCACCACCGCGCCCTCCGGCGAGAATTCCTGGGGATGATCCAGCACCCAGGCCAGCGCATGGGACGACTCCAGCGCCGGCAGGATGCCCTCGCTGCGGCACAGCCGCTGGAAGGCGTTGAGGGCGCGCGCGTCGGTCACCATGTCGTAGCGTACCCTGCCGCAGCTTTTGAGCCAGGCGTGCTCGGGACCGACGCCCGGATAGTCCAACCCGGCGGAGATGGACTGCGAGGCTTCGATCTGCCCTTCCCGATCCTGCAGCAGCAGGGTACGGTTGCCGTGGAGCACGCCGGGGCTGCCCAGGTTGAGCGAGGCCGAATTCAGGCAGCCCGGCTCGCCGCTGCCAGCGGCTTCCACGCCGATGAGTCGGACCGCTTCGTCTTCCACAAAGGCGTGAAACATGCCAATGGCGTTGGAGCCGCCGCCAACACAGGCCACTACCGCCTGAGGCAGACGGCCGGTTTTCTCAAGCAGGGCGGCGCGGGTCTCACGCCCGATGACGCTCTGGAACTCGCGCACCAGCGTTGGAAAGGGATGCGGCCCGGCCGCCGTGCCGAAACAGTAGTGCGTGCTCTGCTGGGTCGATATCCAGACCCGGAGGGTTTCGTTGATGGCGTCCTTGAGCGTGCGGCTGCCGCTTTCCACTGGATGCACCTGCGCACCCAGAAGCCGCATGCGGCGCACGTTGCTGGACTGGCGTTCGACATCCTCCGCGCCCATGTAGATCACGCATTCCAGCCCCAGACGCGCCGCGGCCGCAGCGGTCGCAACCCCGTGCTGGCCGGCGCCGGTTTCGGCAATGAGGCGGGTCTTGCCCATGTATTTCGCCAGCAGCCCCTGCCCCAGCGCGTTGTTGATCTTGTGGGCGCCGGTGTGCAGCAGATCCTCGCGCTTGAGCCAGAGATCGAAGCCCAGCTCGCGCGAAAGCGTCGGACAGAAGGTCAGCGGCGTGGGGCGGCCCGCATAGTTGCGCAGCAGATCGTCCAGTTCCTCCTGAAAGGCCTTCGTGGGCATGATGGAGCGCATCGCCTCGTCCACTTCCATCAGCGGCGGCATGAGCAGCTCCGGCACAAAACAGCCGCCGAATTCTCCAAAGTAGGCGTTTTTCATGATCTTTTCTCCTGATGAGAGCCCGCGTTCAGGGCGGCTTCAATCGCCGCCCGCATTTTGAGCGAATTTTTCAGGCCGGGCGCATCCTCGATGCCAGAGTTGAAATCCACGCCTTCCGGATCGCAGCTGATGATGGCCTGCCCGACATTTTCGGTCTTCAATCCACCCGCCAGAAAAAAAGGATGCTTTCTTTTCAATCCATACAGTTCCTGCCAGGGCAGGCGCTGCCCGCTGCCGCCGCCGGAGGATCCGGCGTCGAACAGATAGTAGGCGCAGGAATCCGCGTACCTTTGCACCTCGTTGTAGAGCAGCGCGCGGTGCGAATAGCGCTCCGGCCAGATGACCCGGATCACGCGTTCCGCCCCCACTTCCTTCGCGCATTCGATGCTCTGCATGCCATGAAGCTGCGCCAGATCAAGCCGGGCCTGCTCCATGATCCGCAAAATTTCCTTCGCATCCTGCGTGACAAACACGCCTACCCGCAGCATTGAACCACTTTCCAGCGTGCCCGCCGCCTCCGGACTGATGAAACGCGGGCTGTGCGGATGAAAAATAAACCCGCAGAAACCGGCGCCCAGCTGCACAGCCGCATCCACATCCCCCTGGCGGGTCAGGCCGCAAATCTTTATCAACATGATGTTTCCCTTCCTTCTTCTCTGTTCTTCAAGGTTATCGACTTAAACGCCCTTCCCTCCTTCAGGGGGGAAGGGACGGAGATGGGGAGGAGAAACAATATCCAGCACTCCCCACCCCTACCCGGCGTTTTTCTGCGGGCATCGGGACCAAGGTGCCCATGCCCTTGAAAAAGCCCTCTCGGCAACCTTTAAAAGCCCTCTCCCTTGGAGAGGGTGCCCCGTAAGGGGCGGGAGAGGTCAAAGACGTTTGCAACCTCTTCCGTCAGCGCTTCGCGCTGCCACCTTCCCCAGAGGGGAAGGC
>JAFPZV010000115.1 GCA_017417085.1 Deltaproteobacteria bacterium
CTCGTCGTTCACCTTGTGCTTGCGGCGAATGTTTGTGTGGTCAACAACGATGGTGTGCGCTACATCAACGCGGCGCTGGAGCTTTTGGACGGGAATTGGGCTCAGGCTTTTGTCCATGAGAAGATGCTGACCTATCCCCTGGTTTTGAGCGCGGTTTTAAAGGTTATTCCCGACTGGCTGCGAGCCGGGCAGGCGGTGTCCGTCGTTTTTCTTACGTTGACTGTCATTCCACTCTATCTGTTGGCCAGAGATTTGGCCGGGCGTGCCGCGGCTTTTTGGTGCTGTTGCCTGTTTGTGACGATGCCGCTGTTCAACACCCTGGCCACTTCGCTCTACAAGGATGGGGCTTTTCTGTTTTTCATCGTGAGCGCGCTGTTTTTTGGTGTGCGCGGAGTGATGAGACAGCGCTGGATCTGGTTTCTGCTGGCCTTTTTGAGTGCCGCGTTTGCCTCGTTGTTCCGGTTGGAGGGCATCGTCCTGGTGCTGGCTTTTGCCATTGAACTGGTAGTGCTGGCTGTCGCCACGCGCCAGTGGCGTGTTTGGGGGCGGTGTTTGCTGGGCTTTGCCGTGCTGCCGCTTTTGGGACTGGTACTTGCAGGACTGTGGGTACTGGCAGGAGGTCTTGCCGAAGGGACTTCAGGGGCTCTGGTATGGGAACGTATCGGTTCCCACTATTTCGGCGGGGAGCCGATGGCCTGTTACATGCAGATCTATCGTCATCTGCGCGATGCGGAGGAACTGTTTCCCGGAGGCAGATGGGGAGCGGATTTCTTTGAAATCGCCCGTCACCATATCTGGCTGATCTATTTGATAGGGTTTGCGGAGCGCCAGATCCGTCTTCTGATGGGTGTGCTGGTGCTGCCGCTGGCGGCGGGCTTTTTCCGGCGCGATCAGCAGTGTCCGGGGTGGTATACGCTCTTCTGGGCAACGCTGTCCTACTGGGGGATGGGGTATTTTTTCATCCTGACGCACAACTTTCTCTCCGGACGCTATCTGGCGGCTCCGACGCTGTTTCTTTTGCCGCTGGCGGGCCTGGGTATGACCTGGCTGTTTGAAAAGGCACGTGCCAGCCGTTTTCCCCGTTTGCTGGCGGCGGCGCTGCTGCTGGTGATGGTTCTTGGCCCCTTGAACAAGTCGCTGAACCGTTTGCGGGAAAATGATCTGGCAGTACGGGAAGCCGGGATGTGGCTTCGGGGGGCGTCCGTTTCCGGCGTGTTGACCAACAGCGAACGGACCATGTTCCATGCCCGTTTTCCCCGCAGCCGTTATGCTGCCGAGGAGGAGAGGACGGTGGAGAAAATGGAAAAGTTGCTTCCCCAACGGCGGGATATCTCCACCCTGGTGGTGGAAGCTCCGGATGCCGCCTCCTTTCCGGAAAAGCTGGCGAGCTGTTTCTCGCGGGAACGTGTCTTTGCGGGCCGGCGGCTGGCGGTTGCCGTTTACCGGCGTGTGGAGGACGCTCCATGATTATTCTCTATCCTCACAATCAGCGCTTCATGCTGCGGAGGGCCCATGACGTGCTGGTTATGCGTACCTGCCATGCCCTGGCCTGCCGCGGGCATCAGGTCTGGCTGCTGATGGGACGGACGGCGGCCGATCCGGCGGCAATTGTTCGTCATTACGGCCTGGAACCGCATCCCAACCTGCATTTGGTCCAGTTGCCGGTTCTTCGCCTGAAAACCCGCTGGCTGTCGCTGTCATGGCACGGCGTCTTCAACTTCTTTTGCAGGCGCAAACTGGAGAAGCTAGTGACCTGCCTGAACCCCGATTTGGTCTACCTCTCCGAAATCAAGCTGGGGGAGAAACTGCTGGCGTGGCGCAGGTTGCGCGCATTGCCGGTCGCCTATGAGGTGCATGGTCTTGCGGCTCCAGGCTATGAGAAGCCGGATTCCCGCGAACAGCGCGTCTTTTCCGGCGTGACGGCGCTGATAACCACTACGGCCAGCCTGCGCTCCGTAATGGAGCGGCTCTACAGCAATCTGCCGCCCTGCCATCTGGTGCCGCTGGCGGCAGATCCGGGGAAAATCGCCCCCTTTGAGCCGCCTGGGGATAACGTTTCCTGGAGGCTGTGCTACATCGGGCAGCTCTATCCCTTGCAGGGTGTGGATATCCTGATTCGGGCGCTTGCTCTGCTGCCTTTGGCGGTGACGCTGGAGATTGTCGGCGGCCGCGACGATCATCTGCAGGTGCTCCAAAGTCTGGCGCATGCAGAGGGCGTTGCAGAGCGTGTAACCTTTCATGGTTTTGTCGCTCCGGGCGCAGTGTCTGCCCATGCTGCCCGGGCGCATATCTTTGTGATGCCCAGCCGCGCGGATGGGAAGATGTCCTATGTGGCTCATACCAAGCTGTACGAGTATCTGGCCTGGGGACGTCCGGTGGTAGCGGCCGATCTGGAAGTGCTGCGCGAAGATCTCATTGACGGTGTCAATGGTATGCTGTTTGCGCCCGGCGATCCCGAAGCGCTGGCGCAGGCACTTCGGCGCGTGATGGCCGATCCGGAAAACGCCTCCCGCATGGCGGCCCGCGGTCTGGAACAGGCGCGGAACTTTACCTGGGAACGGCGGGCGGAACGTCTGGAACGTTGTTTTGAGGAAATCATACACAGAGGATGAACAGCGATGAAGGTGGCCCTGATCAATCCGGTCTTTTCTGTCAGCCATGGAGGGCGCGAGCGCTTTTCCGTCAACTTTGCCCGCGCACTGTGCGCCGATGGCCATGAAACGCATATCTTCGCCCAACGGATGGAAGATTTGCCGGAAGAGGCAGTAGCTCATTCGGTTCCCGGTTTTTCCGGTCCGGGCTGGTGGCGTTTCCTGGGCTTTCAGCGCGCGGTGCGCAGGGCGCTGCTTGCCTGTGGCCCCTTTGATGTGGTGTATGGCCTGACGCGTTTTTTTCCGCTGGATATTTTCCGTTTGGGCGATGGTGTGCATCGGCTGGCGCTGGAACGTCACTATCCGGCCTGGTGGCGGCGTTTTCCTGCCTTGCTGGCCAATCCTTTCCATCTGATCAATTTGGCGCTTGAAAGACGGCTGTTTGCCGAAGATGGCTGTCGCTTCGTGGTGGCCAATTCCGCGATGATCCGGGATTATGTGGTCCAGCGGATGGGCGTTCGTCCGGAGAGAACGGCAGTGGTGTACAACGGCGTCGATCACACGTGCTTTGGGCCGGAAAAGGCGATGCCGCTGCGGGAGGAAACCCGGAGTTTCCTGGGTTTGCGCGATGGCGATATCGCTTTGCTGTGCGTGGCCAACGACTGGCGGCGCAAGGGGGTGGATACGCTGATGGAAACCTTGCCTTCGCTTCCGGAGATGGTTCATGTGGTCGTGGTAGGCCGTGGCAATCCCGCGCGTTTCATGAAACGCGCCAGGGAACTGGGTACGGCGGAACGGCTGCATTTCATGCCGCCCGCAAGGGAGGTGCTGCGTTACTACGCCGCGGCTGATGTGCTGGTGCTGCCGACGAGCTACGATCCTTTTGCCAATGTCTGTCTGGAGGCGATGGCCTGCGCCCTGCCGGTGATAACCAGCTCCTCCAACGGCGCTGCGGAACTGCTGCGCGATGGTGTCAACGGTTGGGTACAACAGCGGGCGGACGATGCGGGGGAATTGGCCGGCATTTTGCGCGCCTTTTTGGCGCTTTCTCGCGAAAAACGGGCGCGGATGGGCGCCTGCGCCTATGAGACGTCGCTGGATTATACGCTGGAACGCAATTTGCGTGAAATGCTGGAGCTGATGCGCACAGTGGCCCGGGAGCGGAAGGAACGGGCATCATGCTGAATCTCTCCGGAATTCGCTGGGACTATCGGGATGCGGCGTTGCCTTTGGATGATCCGGAAAATGCTGTGCTTGTCAAGTCCAATGCCCGCCGCCGGGTGTTTTTGGCGCAGGACTGCTATTACAAGGAAACGCTTTACGAATGTTCGCCGCTTTCTTTACTGCGGACCTGTGCGGGCGGCTCCGCACGCAGGGAGGGACGGATGCTGCTTGCCCTCGCGCGGCGCGGTGTCGGTGTGCCGCAGGTGCTGGGTTTTGGGCGTGCCTGTTCGCATGCTGTGGTGGAGCGCGATCTGCTGGTGACAAAGGCGGTGGAGGGCGCGTCGCTGCGTTCCCTGCTTTCCGGCCTTCCGGAAAAATCACCTTTTCGCGCTTCCGAGATGCGGCGCATAACCTGCGAATTTGCGGCCTATATCGCGCATTTGCACGAGTGTGGCGTGTTGCACAGGGATCTGCATCTGGGCAACATTCTGCGCACACCTGAAGGGGCTTTTGTCCTGCTGGATGTGGGGACGGTGCGCCTCTGCACGCGGTCGCTTTCTCTGCGTGAGCGTATCGCCAGTCTGGCGCAGCTTGCCGCCAATGTCTGGATGCTTGCCAGCCGTTCGGCACGTTTACGTTTTTTCAGGGCCTATGGGCAGGCGGCGGGGCTGTGGGACGAAAGCGGCGGCAGCATTGTGCGACGCGATGTGCTTTCCGTGCTGGATCGTGAGGCCTGCAGGTTTTCCATGCGCGTCTGGCGCAAGAAGGCCAGGCGTTCGCTTTTCAGTAACAGCCGTTTTGTCCGGGAGCAAAACCATTTCCGCATTTGGCGGGTGCGCGGTGAGGAAAGCGATCGGTTGATGGAAGCTTTGCTGCCGGATCCCGATCGGCTGATGGCCACCGGCACGCTCATGAAGAACGGCCATACCGTCTATGCCACAGCGGTAACGGTCGGCGGAAAACGCTATTTCGTCAAACGGTACAACAACAAGGGCTGGTGGTATCAGCTGAAAAGTCTGGCGCGCCGTTCCCGGGCGCTGCGGGTCTGGCAGGTCTGCCACGGTTTTTGTGAACGCGGCCTGCCGATTCCGCGTCCGCTTGTCTGTCTGGAAGAGCGGCGAAGGCACAGGCTGCAGCGTTCCTATCTGGTGTCGGAATTTGTGGAGCCCGCCAGCCGCTTGAGCGTTCTTTGGCCGCAACTGGATGAATTCGGCAAGAAGGCGGTGCTGGTGCGGGTGGCAATGATGTTGGGGATGATGCATCATCTGGGCTGTGGGCACGGCGATCTGAAGTGGAACAATATTTTGCTGGATACGCGGCAGCGTCCGGTACTGACGGATCTGGATGGCGCCTGGTGCGGCGGATGGCTTCGCGCTGCTGCGCAATGCAAGGATCAAAAACGTTTTCTGCGCGATCTGCCCGAAGAGGATGGAAATTTGCGCTCCCTGTTGCTTTCGGTCTGGGAACGTTGGCGTGGGCGTTCCTAGAAGTGGTCCAGTCTGGGTTCGGTTGTAGGAAAAGGGGGCTTTGCCATGTCTGAAACAACGCCAAAAGTAAGTATCATCATGCCGGTTTATAATGGAGACGCCTTTTTGAAGGACTCCATTGGGAGCATACTTTGCCAGACATTCCATGATTTTGAACTGTTGTTGATTGATGATGGATCAACGGACGGCAGTGGCGCGACATGCCGGAACTTTCAGCAAAACGATGAAAGAATCCGCTATGTGCATCAGAAGAACGGAGGTATTTCCAGTGCCCGCAATCATGGATTGCGGCTGGCACAGGGAGAATGGTGCACCTTTTGTGATTGCGATGATCGGTATGAACCGGATCTGCTGAAAGACAATCTTGAGATTCTGGGAAAAAATTCTGCCGATATTGTAAAATTTGGATGGTACAAGGATTACGTTAAACTGGGACGAAGTTCGGGAACAGATTTTTTACGAAAATCTCCATATGCTATAAATTATGACCATTTTGCGGAACACTATGATGAACTTAGAAAGATGTCCTTTGTCTATGTATGGGATGCGTTATTCAGATTATCATTTCTTCGGGAACACAATATCTGGTTTGATGAAACCATGAAATATGGAGCAGAAGATCATGATTTTAATATTGCGTGTTTGTCAGCTCATCCAGATATTGTCGTGAACACAAAACGTTTTTATCATCATATTTTCCATGGAGAAAATATATCTACCAAATTTAATGAGGAAAGAATCAGATCTCTAGAAATTGTGACAAAGAAAGAATTTGATCTCATAAACCGGTTTTATGATAATCGTGATATGGTAAACAAATCCATAAAAACAATAAAAAATGAACGGATTCGTTTTGTTTGCAGATATTTAAAAAAATCAAAGATGACGTTATCTGAGCGAACCAATATTCTTAAATCCTTTATTGAAGAGAATGGTTTCTCTGATATAGTTCCGTTAAAAAAATATAGTATTAACGGAATATTAATGTCGTTTCTTTGGAAAAACAAACTCTATGGGGTAATTTTGTTTTTGAGCGACATAAGAAATTGGTGCAGGGTACTGTTGCCTCACAGCTTAACCAATGAAAAAGTAAAATGATATGGAATATCCTCGTTTGTTTGAGAATTTTATGAAATGAATGTGGGTGGTTATGTTTTCGGATTTGTTTCAAGATGTTTTTATCTTTTTGGCAGATTTCCGTCTCTTGCGCAGTGAGGAGAAAAGACATGAAAAAAGTCGAATGCATCATCAAGCCCTTCAAGCTGGATGAGGTGAAAGAGGCTTTGGGCGATCTGGGAATCCAGGGGATCACGGTCTGCGAAGTACGGGGATTCGGGCGCCAGAAAGGCCATACCGAGCTCTATCGCGGTGCGGAATACGTGGTGGACTTTATTCCCAAAATAAAGATAGAACTTGTTATTCCCGACGAATTGGTGGATCAGGTGGTGGAAACCATCATGGAGGCTGCGCGCACCGGGCATGTCGGCGACGGCAAGATTTTCGTCATGCCAGTGGAAGAGGCGGTGCGCATCCGCACTGGCGAACGCGGCGAGGACGCGCTCTGAGCGTGATTGGCCGATCAGGAAAATAAATGTCTTGAAGTAATAAAAATTGTCAGACGAGAATGAATGAGGGAGGAGGGTCAATGGGAATGAACGTTCAGGATGTGTTAAAGCTGGTGGAAGAAAAGGGCGTCAAGGTTATTGATTACAAGTTTTCCGACATGCTGGGGCGATGGCATCATTTCTCCACACCGGTGCACGAGTTTGGAGAGGCAATCTTCGAGGATGGCATCTCCATCGACGGATCCTCCTTCCGTGGCTGGCAGCCGATCAACAACAGCGACATGATCATCATTCCGGAGCCCGCCACCGCCCGTATCGATCCCTTTGTGGCCATGCCGACCCTAAGTCTCATCTGCAATGTCTTCGAGCCACTGACCCGCGAGGGCTATACCCGCGATCCGCGTTTTATAGCCCAGAAGGCCGAGGCCTATCTGCAATCCACCGGCCTTGCCGATGTGGCCTACTTCGGCGTGGAGCCGGAGTTTTTCGTTTTCGACAGCGTGCGGTGTTTTTCCGGCCCCAACGAGGCCTTCTACAGTCTGGATTCTATGGAGGGCGGCTGGAACTCCGGTCGTGACGAGAATCCCAATCTGGGCTACAAGCCGCGTTTCAAGGAGGGCTACTATCCCTGTCCTCCCGCCGATTCCCTGGCCGATCTGCGCAACGAGATGGTGGAGGAGATGCTCAATGTCGGCATCCATGTGGAGTGCATGCATCACGAGGTAGCCACCGGCGGCCAGTGCGAGATCGACATGCGTTTCAATACGCTGGTGGCAGTTTGCGACGACCTGCAGTGGTTCAAGTATGTGGCCCGCAATGTCGCGTACCGCAACGGCCGCACCGTCACCTTCATGCCCAAGCCGCTGTACGGCGACAACGGTTCCGGCATGCACTGCCACCAGTCGCTGTGGAAGGGCGGCAAGAATCTTTTCGTCGGCGACGGCTACGCCGGGCTCTCTGAAATGGCGCTCCACTACATGGGCGGCATCATGAAGCACGCCAAGGCGCTGTGCGCCTTCACCAACCCGGTGACCAATTCCTACCGCCGACTGGTGCCGGGTTTCGAGGCACCGATCAATCTGGCCTACTCCAGCAGCAACCGCTCGGCCGCGTTGCGTTTGCCGGTGGCCGACAATCCCAAGGCGCGGCGTGTGGAGTACCGCACGCCCGATCCGGCCTGCAACGGCTATCTGGCCTTTGCGGCGCTGCTGATGGCAGGGCTCGACGGCGTCGAAAACCGCATCGATCCCGGCCCGCCACTGGACAAGGATATCTACGGGCTCTCCCCCGAAGAACTGCGCCATGTGCCGCATGTCGCCGGGACACTGGACGAGGCGCTGGACTGCCTGGAGGCGGATCATGAATTTCTTCTGAAGGGCGATGTGTTTACCCGCGATCTGATTGAAAAGTGGCTGGCATGGAAGCGGGAACATGAAATCAAGCCGATGATGATGCATCCGGTACCGCTGGAGTTCGAGCTGTACTTTGATTGCTGAAAAATGAAAGGCGGCGGTGATTTTTCCCGCCGCCTTTTTATTTGTTTGTTGTTCTATGCCGTGCAGGTAAACCTCACTGGCAATTTCATTCACTGGTAACTCCATGGCCGTTTTCTCTCTAAATACGCAAGAACTTGCGGCGGAACTTTCGAATCTGGCTTTTAAGGAAGAACAGCGCGGCGAGCTTTTGGCGGCCCTGCGGAAAGCGGTGCGGCGCGCACAGGCGAAGATCCGTGCCACGCATCGCGATGGCGCGGGAGGCTTCGAAGTGGTACGGGCGCTTTCCGTATCTGCGGACGCGGTACTGGGTGCTCTGTGGCAGTTGGCCTCTGCCGTGATCGATCTGCGTGACTGCGCGGTGATTGCGGTGGGCGGGTACGGCCGCGGCGAACTCAATCCCCGTTCCGACATCGACATCATGTTCTGCCATGGGAAAAGTGGCGGCGAGTCTTGCGCTCAGGTGGCGCAGATACTGGTGAGTCTGCTGTGGGATCTGGGACTGGAGGCAGGTTCCAGTGTGCGTTCGCTTGACGAATGTTTTGAGTTGGGGATGCGCGATGTGACGGTGCGCACCGCGCTGCTGGACAGCCGTTTTGTTGCCGGGGACGCGGAATTTTTTGAGGCCTTTGTACGCGATGTGGCCGCACCCCTGCGGCGCCGGGATGTGGAGTGCTTTATTGCCGCCAAGCTTGAGGAACGTGCAGCGCGCTGGCGCAAGTATGGTTCCTCGGTGCATTTGCTGGAGCCGAATGTCAAGGAGGGCAAGGGGGGCCTGCGCGACCTGCATACTGCGCTCTGGATACTGAAGGCACGCCATGATGCTGCGGACTTTTCCGGCCTGCTGGTCAAAGGCGCGCTCTCTGCCGCCGAAAGCACGGCTTTCCGGAGCGCCTGCGACTGGTTGTGGCGGGTGCGCAACGAACTGCACTATGCACAGCGGCGCAAGAGCGATCGTTTGAGTTTGGGCATGCAGGAGCAGGTTGCGCGCTTTTTTTCATATCACGACTATGGAAATCGCCTGGCGGTTGAACATTTCATGCGTGACTACTACAGGCACGCGGAAAACGTGGAAGAACTGGCTGCAAGCCTCATCAGCCGCGCAACTTCAAAACCGTACGACAATGCGCTGGAGATGCCGTTTGCACCGCGGTCTCCGCTTGCTCCGGACGGGTGCTTTGCGTTGGTCCGGAACGAAATCGTGGCTCTTTCGGATGATGCGGCGCAGGGCGACAATCCGCTCTGGACACTTCGGGCCTTCTGGCATGCGCAGCGTCAGCACGCGCCGCTTGCGCAAAGCTTGCGCGAAACGGTACGTGCCCATGCCGCGCGGCAGGGCGCCCTGGCACGTGCGGATCGGGAAGCATGCGCGCTCTTTATGGACATTTTGGGCGGCGAGAGGGTTGCGGATACTTTGAGAGAAATGCGGCGGCTGCGTTTTCTCAACGCTTTTTTGCCGGAGCTGGGCGCGGTGTTCTGCATGGTACAGCACGATGCCTACCATATCTATACGGTGGATACCCATGCGCTCTTTGCGGTGGAAGAGCTGGAGCGCTTGTGGCGAGGGGACAATCCTGCGGCAGGCGCTTTGCTCAAGCAGGCCGCCTCCGGGGTGGAACGGCGCGAACTGCTGCTTTTGGCGGCACTGTTGCACGATGTCGGCAAGGGGGCGGGTTCCAACCATGCTTTGCGCGGCGCGAAAATGATGCCCGCCATCGCGAAGCGTCTGGGGCTGGACGAGAATGCGGCGAGGCAGCTCGAATTTCTGGTGGCGCATCATCTGCTGATGGCGCAGACTGCTTTGCGCCGCGATCTCAACGA
>JAFPZV010000116.1 GCA_017417085.1 Deltaproteobacteria bacterium
GAGTCAAAACCCAAGCCTGCCTCGTAGGCCAAATCGATGAGCGTGCTCTCGGGTTCGATATTGGTGTACCAGTTGTGGCCGATAATGGGCGCCGGATTTTTTTCCGGGAAATAGGAATCGCGTGCATCGCGTGGGTACCAGGCCCAGGAGGGGGCGCCCAATCCCAGAAGAGTTGCAAGGACAAACAGTGGCATCGTTCGCATGATGAATAAGACCTTTCGTGACGGCTGTACCGTCTTTTTTTCAAGGGTATGAAACCAAATTTTCGTTTTGAGCATACTCCTTTTTCCCCAGTTTTTCCACAGCATTCCAACCGGTTTTTCAACAAGATATGGTATGCTTGTCCGGCTGGTATATCAATATCTTGTATTTGGAATTTCTGTTTGCTATAGTCCGCATCGTCAAAGGTGGGACGCTGTCTCACCGGAAATTCTCTAACATATTTTTTCAATGGGTGACGGTCATGCTGGATTTTATCCGTAAGCGGGACGGGCGTCTGGTGCCCTTCGAAGAAGAAAAGATTGCGCAGGCGATTTTCAAGGCGGTTCGGGCGGTCGGCGGGCGCGATCTGGAAAAGGCGCGTCATATTGCGCATCAGGTAGTGGAGTTTTTGGAGATCTTTTACAAGGACGACCGGATCCCGACAGTGGAAAACGTGCAGGATCTGGTGGAAAAGTGCCTTATCGAAAACGGTCATGCCAAGGTGGCCAAAGCCTACATTCTCTACCGGGATCAGCACGAAAAAATGCGGGGTGCCCGCGAATTTGTCCGGCGTTCCATCGAGTCGGTCGACTCCTACCTCAAGCAGGAAGACTGGCGGGTGAACGAAAACTCCAACATGGGCTATTCCCTCCAGGGCCTGAACAACCATATCGCCTCCGGCATCACCAGCCGTTACTGGCTCGAAAAGATTTACCCCTCCTACATCGCCGATGCCCATGTCAACGGCGACTTCCATCTGCACGATCTGGGGATGCTTTCCGTGTACTGCTGCGGCTGGGATCTGCGCGATCTGCTGCTCAAGGGTTTTGCCGGCGCCTATGGCAAGGTGCAGAGCGGACCGCCGCGCCATTTCCGGACGGCGCTGGGGCAGTCGGTGAACTTTTTCTACACCCTGCAGGGCGAGGCGGCGGGCGCTCAGGCCTTTGCCAACTTCGACACGCTCATGGCGCCCTTCATCCGTTACGACGGACTGAAGTACTCCGAAGTGAAGCAGGCAATCCAGGAGTTCATCTTCAACGTCAACGTGCCGACGAGGGTGGGTTTCCAGACACCGTTCACCAACATCACGCTGGATATTACCCCGCCCCCCACTCTGGGGCGGGAGGCAGTGATCATCGGCGGCGAGCTGCAGGATGCCTGTTACCGTGATTTCCAGCCGGAAATGGACATGTTCAACCGCGCCTTCTGCGAGATCATGATGGACGGCGACTATTCCGGACGGATCTTTTCCTTTCCCATACCGACCTACAACATTACCAAGGATCTGGACTGGGAGAGTCCGCGTTTCAGGCCCATCTGGGAGATGACCGCCAAGTACGGCATCCCCTATTTCAGCAATTTCATCAACTCCGACATGGATCCGGAGGACGCCCGTTCCATGTGCTGCCGCCTGCGGCTGGACAACCGCGAACTGCGGCGCCGGGGAGGCGGGCTGTTCGGTGCCAATCCGCTGACCGGTTCCATTGGTGTGGTGACGCTCAATCTGCCCCGCGCGGCCTACCTCTCGAAGACGTCCGCGGAATTCTTTGAGCGCATCACCGATCTGATGCGGCTGGCCCAGGAATCGCTGGTCATCAAGCGCAAGCAGCTGGAGCGTTTCACCGACGAAGGGCTTTACCCCTTCAGCCGTTTCTATCTGTCCGGCATTCATGAGCGTTTTGGCCGCTACTGGGACAACCACTTTTCGACCATTGGCATTATCGGCATGAACGAGGCCTGCCGCAATCTGCTGGGGATGGGCATTGATGCTCCAGAAGGCAAGGCCTTTGCCATAGAGACTTTAACTTTCATGCGCGAACAGCTCAAAACCTTCCAGATGGAGACCGGGCATCTGTTCAATCTGGAAGCAACACCGGGAGAGGGTACCAGTTACCGGCTGGCCCGCAAGGACAAACAGCTCTATCCCGATATCATCACCGCAGGGCATAACGAACCCTA
>JAFPZV010000117.1 GCA_017417085.1 Deltaproteobacteria bacterium
ACTGCTACTCGGCTTGTTCTGCGTGCGCTTCGGCGCCCGCCATCTTGACGCCTCGGAACGGCATGCAGGCTTTGCCGCAGCACTCGCCGCCAGCACCGTGGTCACTTTCGCGGCGCTGGGCATTCTGGCGCTTTTCGCTCTTCTCCATCTCCCGCACACCTCGCCACCAGCCGCTCCGCTCACACTTCCTGCCTCCCCGCAATGGGCGGCACTCATGGTACTGGGAGCTCTGACGGTTTTCTGCCTGCCAGGGCAGTTTCATGTCAGCATCGTGGAAAACCGCAATTGCCGCCAAATCTCATGCGCCATGTGGATGTTTCCAGCCCTGCTGCTGCTCTTTACCGTATTGCTGCTGCCAGTAACACTGGCCGGACATACGCTCCCCGAGATACAGGGCAAAGATTACCTTACCCTGCTGCTGCCGCTTTCGCAGCATGCGCCCCATATAACGCTGGCAGTGTTTCTGGGAGGGCTTGCCGCAGCAACCGGCATGGTCCTAAGCTCTGTTCTGACGCTGTCCACCATGATCCTCAACCATGTGCTGGTGCCGCTCGTCCTGCACTTCAGGGGCAGTGAACAGTCGCTCTCTGAGCTGCTGGTACGCGCCAAACGCGGCGTTATTCTGGCGATTGTCGTTGGAAGCGCCCTTTTGGATCTGCTGCTGACACGGGCACTGGATCTGACCACGATCGCGCTGCTGTCCTTTGCCGCGCTCGCCCAACTGGCACCGGCGCTTTTGGGAGGGATGTTTTGGAAAAAGGCGACGAAGCACGGCGTGATCATGGGCGCGCTCATGGGACTTGCCGTCTGGGGAGTTACCCTGCTCATGCCCGCGCTGGATGCATCCCGCCATCTGCCGCCAGGCGCACATGGCCTAACCGGACTGGTTGACTGGAGCCACGGCCTGTTTTGGAGCCTTCTTGTCAACACAAGCATTTTTGTAGGGCTTTCGTGGCGAGATCGGCTTTCTTCCGCCGAACGCCGGCAGGCCCGCCACTTCGTCAACGAGGTTTCTGCCCGGCAGACCCAGACCTTGAGTGCTGCACCCAGTACCCGGGATTTCGCCGCTCTGATGGCCAAATTCATCGGCAAGGAACGCACCAGCGCGGCCTTCGCCGAATATCTGCACTGTTTGCCGAGCAATCCCAGTCCTGAAGAGGAAATTACCATCCTGCGGGAATTTACGGAAAAAACGCTGTCCGGTTCGGTAGGCAGCGCCGCTGCGCGCGCCATTGTCACCAACTACCTGAGCGCTCATGGCAGCCGGATGGAAAACATCCTCGACATCTTCGCCCATGTCTCGTTGTGCCGCGACGCCAGCCGCGAACAGCTGGCCGTTCTCTATGAGACGGCGCGGCGGGTGGCACGTGGAGGCAGCGCTCTCACGATCTTCAACGACATCCTGCAGATGCTGGATCAGCAGTTTCCACTGGATATCTGCCTTATCCGCATGCTCGATCCGGAGCATAATCTGCTGACAGTACAGGCTCGCGCCGGCCTCACCGGCAAGGCCTACACCACGGCGCCGGTCGGTCTGCACGACGCGCGCCCCACCGCCGAAGTCTTCCGCAGCCAACGCATGGCGGTTTACAACAATCTCCCGGAAACCAATCCGGAAAAATACGCCGCCTTCCTGAAAGAGGGCGTCCAGTCCATGGCGCACATGCCCATCTCCTCAGGCGGAGAAACTGACGGTGTTCTTTCGGCCTTCTCCCTGACCAGCCGCAATATTTTTACCGACGAATTCATGGAATTTTTCGGAAGCGTGGCCGATCTGGCCGGGGCGGCCTGGCACAATGCCGAACAGACCCGGCAGCTTGTCAAGGCGCGCGAGCAGCAGCGGGAGCTGGAGATCGCCAAGCAAATCCAGCGCAACCTGCTGCCGGACAAGCTGCCGGAACTTCCCGGTATTTCTCTGGCCGGCCGCTGCGAAACCGCGCATCATCTGGGCGGTGACTACTATGACGTACTGTACAACGAGGACAGTGCCACCGCCGACATCATTATCGCCGACGTTTCCGGCCACAACGTCGGCGCGGCCCTCTTCATGCCGCAGATCCGCACCTTCATCCGGGCGTTGGCGCGCTACTTTACAGGGCCCGCACATCTGCTGACGACAATGAACCACTTTTTTCACCGGGACTTAAGCCAGTCGGAACATTTTATCACGATGTTCTGTCTGCGGCTGGATGTGCGCACCAAACGTTTCCGCTACGCCAGTGCCGGGCACAATCCACCGCTTCTGTTCCGCGCATCACGCGGCAAATGTGATCCGCTTGACGCCGACGGCCTGATTCTGGGCGTGCTGGAAGATGTGGAGTTCGCCGAAAAAGAGGATGAACTGGCTCCGGGGGATCTCCTGCTGCTTTACACAGATGGCATTGTCGAGGCGAGCAACGCCGAAAGGGAAATGTTCGGCGAACCGCGCCTGCGAATCTTCCTGCGCAACCACCACGGCGATCCGCTCGAAGAGCTGGTGCCGCACCTGATGAACGTGGTACGGCAGTTTGGCGGAACCGACAGTTTTGAGGATGACGCAACGGTGGTCGCCATAACAACGAATCCGTAACCGTACAGGGCACAAGAAAGAAACGAAAATTCAAGCTTTTCCAGCAACACAACAATTGCAAATCTCCATGACAGGCAAACCGATCCTGTAAATCTTTGCACCGATCGCGGAAAAGGCTACACAATCTTAGCAATATATTTACCCTGTTTACCGTTTTGATAGTGTACTCTCGCAGCGTCATGAATGAGGTATCTTGATTGCAGACAGTTCTTTGCTGCACAGAAAAGCACTCTTTCAGGGAGGTAACAATGATGACAAAAAAACACTTTTTTCTCCTGACAGCAGTCTGTGGACTGGCCCTGTTGGTGGCCCAACCGGCTCCGGTTCTGGCGGGGCATCATCACCACGGAAGTGGTTTTTCACACATGAGTCACTCACGCGGTGGTCATTCCGGCTACCGTGGAGGCCATTCCAGCTATCGCCATTCCGGCTATCATGGCGGACACACCAGCTACAGAGGCAACTGGGGTAGACAGTCCGCTTATCGAGGCGGACACCAGGGCTACAGAGGCAGTTATCACGGCAGACCTGGCTACCATGGCGGGCACCAGGGCTACAGAGGCGGTTATCACGGCTCTCGTAGCGGGCATCCCGGCTACAGAGGCGGCTGGGGTGGACAGCCTGGCTATCGTGGCGGGCATCAGGGCTACAGAGGCGGCTATCACGGTGGACAGCCCGGTTACAGAGGCTACAGCAGCCATCGCGGCGGTTGGGGAGGACAACCTGGCTACCGTGGTGGGCAGCAGGGCAGACAACCCGGTTATCGCGGCGATCGCGCTTCCTTTGGCAACCGTGGCAATCGCCCCGCTTTCGGCAACCGCGGCAATTCCTCGGATTCCGGTTCCAACGCCGAGCGTCCTTCCTTCGGCAACCGCGGTGACCGTTCCTCTTTTGGCGGACAGGGTAGGCAGCGCCCCTCTTTCGGCAACCGCGGCAACTCGTCGGATTCCGCTACCGGCGCCGAGCGTCCTTCCTTTGGCAACCGTGGTGACCGTTCCTCTTTCGGCGGACAGGGCGGGCAGCGCCCCTCCAGACCAAGTGGAACACCGTCATCCAGTGATGCAGGAGATGCGGCGGCACCTGCCGAAGCCCTCTAAGATAAGTTGAGGCAAACGATTCATCCTCTGTTTTCTCCAGTCTCACCGCAAAGCCCGTCTTCTCCAAGACGGGCTTTTTTGTCAGGGGACAAAAGAATAAAAAAAGCAGACTGCTCTCAAAAACAGACTGCTTTTCATTTTTTTAATACCCTTTTGTAATGGTAAATATTTATTTTTTATTGGATTTTTCTTCTTTAAGCTTGGTCAGGGCCTTGGGCAGCGGTCTCAATTTGCCCTCTGTCGGGCAGCCCAATTCCCGGCTCTGTTCGCGGATACGGGCAATACGGTGGGCGAAATCGGGATGCGAGGAAACAATCTCCGGCGTCTCCCGCTGCTCGCCATACGCCAACTCACGCAGACGCACAAACAGATCCTGTGCGCCGCCGGTGTGACCATACAGTTTCGCCACCGCCGCCGTGGCCTCGCGGTCGGCCCGGCCTTCCTGCTTGCGTGAAAAGGAGAGCGTGCCCATCTGTCCTACACCGTTCAGGACAGGCCCAACAGGCTCAATACCGGCCATGAGCAGCATGATCCCCAGCCCCCGCAGCATACCTCTCGCCACGTCGCGGTTCTTCACATGGGCGATCTCGTGCGCCAGCAACATCGCCAGTTCATTTTCCGACTTCAGCTGCCCGAGAATCCCCCGGTATATCACAATATGACCGCCCGCCATAGCGAAGGCGTTCACGGTTGCGCCATCATCGTAATGCACGGTGACACGCATACCTTCCGGAAGCTCCATGACCGCCGCCACCCGCTCTGCCAAACGGCGCAGTTCCTGCTCCTGCGGCCCCTGAGTTTCCTCCGGAAACATCCCGCGGGAGGCGCGTTCCTCCCAGGAAAAGGGCATCCAGGGGACCAGCAGCGAGGCCAGCCCGCCAATGCCAAGCAGACAAACCACAAAAATGCCGACCGCCATGCCGCCTTTCAGGAAAAAATCGCACAGCGGATGACGGTCGGGACTGTTGATGCCCTCGGGAATGGGCGGATTACTGTACTCCATATGGACGAACCTTTAGGAATCGTGCGGGACAATAGCCGTGCCATAGGCGATGACTTCCACACAGCCAGCCTGCTTGGCCTTCTGCCCCATGATGTTGGCGGTCGAAAACTTGATATTGCAGATGTAGCGGCCGTTTTCGCGCCGGGCTTCCTCTTTCATGCGCAGGATCGCCTCGCGGCGGGCGCGCTCTACCAGCGTCTCATAGGCGCCGATGCGCCCGCCCAGAAAGTTCACGAAGGCGGCCAGCGCCTTCTTGAAATAGTCCATGCCGATGACCGCGCTGCCGCACACAAAGGCGGTGCTGCAATCGCCCAGTCCTTCGGGAGGCTGTTTGCCCGGCACCAGCAAAATGTCGGCCAATTGTCTTTCACGTTCACGGATGGAAGCGTAGTGGCATCTTTCGGCAATGCCGCCGAAAATAAAACCCGTCACCAACAGAACGCCAAACAGTATCAGAGGAAAAAGACTGTCCATAGTGCCCATCCTTGCCTGTCACGTGGTTGTCGGTGATTCCTCCAGCACCACGGCGGTGCCATAGGCGAAAACCTCCGCTGCTCCAGTGGCGACCGAGGAAGTGGCCAGGCGCACATTCAGCACAGCGTTGGCTCCAATAGACACGGCTTCGGCCTGCATCCGTTCAAGCGCCTCGTCACGGGTCTCCTGCAAAAGCTCGGTGTAACCCTTGAGCTCGCCGCCTACCATGTTCTTCAGGCTGGCCATAAGATCGCGGCCAAAATGCTTGGACCGCACCGAACTGCCCTGCACCAGCCCCAGATGTTTCCGGATGACATGGCCGGGTACCGTTTCCATTGTAGACAACAAAAGACTCGTCATAACCGTTCTCCTTCAAAGAATGGGGCAACTGACGGCGAGTTTCCGCCCGGGCCGCCTACATCTCCACTTCAACGGCAGCCGCCGCACGCAGGGCCTTTTCCTTCGCCTCTTCAATTGTCGCTCCCCGCGCCAGCGCGACACCCAGTCTCCGGTGCCCTGAGATTTCCGGCTTGCCGAACAAAAAGATCTGGGTATCCGGTTCGCTTAGGGCCTTGTCGACGTTGTGAAAAATCATCTTGCGGGAAGTGCCGTCAGGACGGATAACCGCCGAAGCCGCCGGACCATACTGGTGTAAAACCGGGATGGGCAGGCCCAGAATTGCCCGTGCGTGCAAGGCGAATTCCGACAGATTCTGGGAAATGGCAGTCACCAGTCCGGTATCGTGCGGACGCGGCGAAACTTCGCTGAAGAAGACCTCGTCGCCCTTGACAAACAGCTCCACGCCAAAGATTCCCCAACCTTGCTGGGATCCCGCAAGCGCCGACGTCACCGCTCCGGCAATGCGGCGGGCCTCGGCAAGCGCCTGCGGCGTCATCGGCTGCGGCTGCCACGACATACGGTAATCGCCATCCTTCTGGTAATGGCCGATCGGCTCGCAGAACGTCACGCCGCCCACATGCCGCACCGTCAACTGCGTAATCTCGTAATCGAAATCGATGAAGCCCTCGACGATTACCCGGCCGCCCCCTGCGCGTCCGCCTTCCTGCGCATAGTGCCAGGCCGTGTCCAGATCCGCCTCGGAACGAATCACACTCTGCCCATGTCCGGAAGAGCTCATTATCGGCTTCACCACGCAGGGGATGCCGATCTCGCGCACTGCCGCATCAAACTCTTCACGGGTTCCGGCAAAGCGGTACGGCGAGGTTTTGATTCCGAGTTCTTCCGCCGCAAGCCGACGAATGCCTTCGCGGTTCATGGTCAGCCGGGTAGCGCGGGCGGTCGGTACCACCCGATAGCCCTCGGCTTCCAGTTCCAGGAGCGTATCGGTGGCAATAGCCTCAATTTCCGGCACAATAAGCGCCGGACGCTCCTTTTCCACCAGCGCGCGCAGAGCCTTGCCATCCAGCATGGAAATCACATGCGAACGGTGCGCCACCTGCATGGCAGGCGCATTCGCATAGCGATCCACCGCAATCACCTCAATGCCAAAACGCATGGCCTCCAGAGCGACTTCTCGCCCCAGTTCCCCCGAACCCAACAGCATCAGTCGCGTACCGGTCTCCGACAGCGGAGTTCCAAAACTGACCATTGTCCACCCCTTTCAAATTGTGTTTTTGGGAAAAAAGGCGACGGGCGGCCAAAGAAAGGATACTCCGCCCGTGACCGAAAACATCTTTGCCTGTCAATCGCGCTGGTTACCCAGCAAGCGCAGCAGATGCAGAAACAGATTGATGAAATCAAGATAGAGCGCCAAGGCTCCCATAATGGCGACTTTTCTAAAGGCGGCCTCGTCTGCATCCGCACCAATCTGTTCGCCCATCACGCGGATCTTTTGGGTATCGTAGGCGGTCAGACCGACGAACACAATGATGCCCGCCATGGTGATCATCCAGTCAATCCGGGCACTGTGCATAAAAAAGTTGACCACCATCGCCAAAATGACGCCCCACAGGCCCATCATGCAAAACGAGCCCAGGCCGGTCAGATCGCGTTTGGTCATGGTGCCGTAAAGGGCCATCGCTCCGAACATGCCGGCAGTGATAAAAAAGGTGCTGGCCACAGATGCTCCGGTATAAGCCAGCAGCACGATGGACAGCGTCACGCCGTTCAGAGCCGAGTAGGCCAGAAAACAGCCGGTTGCGGCAGCGGCGCTCATAGTTCTGTAGCGAGCCGAAAGTACGATAACCATCACGACTTCCGCAATCATCAGGCCGATAAGCAGCATCGGATTCTGCACCAGCGCCAGTCCCAGCGGCGAATGGGCCGCCAGCAGGGCGACCGCGCCGGTCAGCCCCAAACCTGCCGCCATCCAGTTGAAGACCACCGGCATCAGCCTGGATGAAGTTTCCTGAACTGCACCGCTTGTCTTCATGCCCATATCCTGTTTTTCCAAATCAATGCTCATGATTTTCTCCTTTTTCCTGAAAAACCTCTATGACACACCCAGGGAGAAGATGCCTCCGAAAGCCAAAAGCATGCAGTCTCTCCCTGCACTGTTTTATAAAAAAGCGCCTAGCGCCAGATCAGCAGCGGCACAATCAGCGGCCGTTTTTCCAAGGCACGGCTGAAATGCCTCTGCAAACACCGCCGGACCGCATCCTTCAGCGCATCCTCATCGGCCAGCAGATCTTCGGGAGCCTCCGCAAGCAGGCTCTGCACCGCGCTGGCCGCCGGCGCATAGTACTCCTCCTCTTCCGCCGGTACAAAGCCGCGGACGAGAAATTCCGGCGGCTCCAGCAAAGCTCCGCTGGCTTCGTCAAGCGTAAGGCGCGCCACCACCAGGCCATGGCCGGCCAGGCGGCGCCGTTCCCGCAGCTGTTCCAGCCCGACAAGGTCAACCCCCAGGCCATCCACCAGAATCCGTCCGGAAGGCACCGGTTCCCCGAAAGCCAGGTCCCGCCAGCTCACGGTAACCGGCTGGCCGTTTTCGACAAGCGCCGTCTCCACACCAAGCTGCCGCGCCAATTCCGCATGACGGGCCAAATGCCGGTATTCGCCATGGACAGGGATAAACCAGCGCGGCTGCACCAGTTCCAGCACCCTTTGCAGCTCAGCGCGGCTGGCGTGTCCGGAGACATGCACCGGGCTGACGCCCTGATAGTGTACCTGCGCTCCCCGCCGGTACAGATTGTTGATGTTTTGGTTGATGAGGCATTCGTTGCCCGGAATCATCCGCGACGAAATGATGACCATGTCGCCCTCTTCCAGCTGCAACTGCTTGTGTTCGCCACGCGCTATCCGGGTCAGCACGCTCTGCGGTTCTCCCTGGCTGCCGGTGGTGATGACGAAGACCTTGTCCCGCGGCAATTCGCGCAGTTCCTTGAAACCGATGAGCATGGGATCCGGCAGGCGCAAAACGCCCAGCTCTCGGGCAACCCGGCAGACCAGCTGCATGCTGCGGCCGGTGATGAGGATCCGGCGACCGAGCGCCACCGCGCAGTCCACCGCCTGCTGAATCCGGTGGATGTTGGAGGAAAAGGTGGTCATCACCAGCCAGCCGCGGCACTGCGGAAAAAGTTCGGCAAAAGTCGCGCCAACTTCCCGTTCCGAGGGCGTCCAGCCCTCGCTTTCTACATTCGTGGAATCGGAGAGTAGAAGCAGGGTTCCTTCCCGCCCAAAGGCGGCCAGATGCTCTTCATCAACCCTGTGACCATCCAACGGTGAAGGATCCAGCTTGAAATCGCCGGTATGCACCACCAGACCGGCCGGTGTGCGAAGCGCCAGACCGACACTGTCCACAATGGAGTGCGCCACCCGGAAAAATTCCACCTCAAAAGGCGGCAAAGACAGGCGTTCCTCCGGATCCACCGTGTGCAGCGCCGGTTTGCACCGCATCTCGCACTCTTCCAAACGGCATTTCAAAAGCCCCACCGTCAGCGGCAAGCCAAAGACCGGCGGATTGCCAAGACGCTCCAGAAGCAGAGGCACCGCGCCAATATGATCCTCATGGCCATGCGTCAGCACCAGCCCGACGATATCCGCCCCACGTCCTTCCAGCGCGGAAATATCGGGGACCGCATACTCCACACC
>JAFPZV010000118.1 GCA_017417085.1 Deltaproteobacteria bacterium
CGCTGCCAGTTCTTCCGTGTTCACCTCCAATGTTTGCGCCCGCAGTCCCCACTGGAACTGGCGCGTTTTCACCGCAGCCTGCAAACATTCCCGGGCAGCGCAGGTATACACACCACGTCCCGGCAACTTATGACGATAGTCGACCAAGACCTTCGCGCCATCCGGAGCAAGAGTGAAACGAACCAGATCACGCTGGTCACGCGTCTTACGGCATCCCAGGCAGGTCCGCTCCGCCATCGACGTCCTCTCTTCCTTCCACGTTTCCCTCCTCGCCAGACACCGCCGGATCCGCATCCTCCGCAGCTTCATCTTCCGCCGCTTCGGCGCGGGAGGGACGGCCGCGACGCTCTTTCAGCGGATCCACGACATACCCGGGAGTCCTCGTATCTCCCGCCGCCTGGCTTTCACTCTTGATGTCGATGCGCCAGTTGAGCAGGCGCGCGGCCAGACGAACATTCTGCCCCTTCTTGCCGATGGCCAGAGACAGCTGATCGTCGGGAGCGATGATCTCCAGCGTATGACTTTCCTTGTCGACATAGACGCGGCTTACATCCGCCGGCGCCAACGCCGAACAGGCAAACTGCGCAACATCCTCGGACCAGGGCACGATATCGATCTTTTCGCCGTGCAGTTCCGTCACCACGTTCTGCACCCGGCTGCCGCGCATGCCCACGCACGCGCCAATGGGATCCACATCCGGATCGTTGGAGTACACCGCTATTTTGCTCCGGCTTCCCGCCTCCCGGGAAACGCCCTTCAGCTCCACCGTGCCATCGGCGATTTCCGGTACCTCCGAGGTAAAGAGCGCCGCCACCAGATTCTCGTGCGTGCGCGAAAGGACAATCTGCGGCCCACGCGAGGACAGGTTGACATCCATAATATAGGCGCGGATCCGATCGCCCTGCCGGTAACTTTCCCGGAAAACCTGCTGGCGCTGCGGCAAAATCGCCTCCGACTTGCCCAGATCGACAATCAGATCGCCGCCGCGCTCATAGCGCCGCACAATACCGTTGGCCAGCTCGCCCACCCGGTCACGGAACTCGTTGTACACGCTTTCCCGTTCCGCTTCCCGCACCTTTTGAATGATCACCTGCTTGGCGGTCTGGGCAGCGATCCTGCTGAAGTTGGTCGCCTCGATCTTCATCCCCAGCTCGTCACCAACCTGCACATCCGGATCGGACTCGCGAGCTTCATCCAGCAAAATCTGTTTGTAGGAATCCTCAATGTCTTCGGTCGTCGCTACTACCGTGACGAACTCGAAAACTTCCACTTCACCGGTTTCCTCGTTGTAATGGGCCTCCAAATCCCGGGTATTGCGATATTTGCGATTGGCTGCGGACAGTACTGCCGATTCCAACGCCTCGATCAGCACATCGCGTTTGACCCCCTTGTCCTTGACGACCTGATCCACAATATGATTAAGGTTGACTATCATTCCTGTCCATCCATCTTCCAGGTTTAATAATATCGTGTACCGCCACCACACAGGGTACGCGAGATGAACACCGCCTTCCCCCAAAAAGGCAAACTCGGCAAAACTCCACCCTCTTTATTCAAACTCCAGATTGGCCTTGTCGATTTCCGCAAGCACAAAAGACGCTTCCACATCTTTTTCATTGAGCCGAACCCGCACCGTTTCGCCGTCCATACCCAACAGCACGCCGCGAAAGGTCTTGCGGGGACGTCCGCTGTTTTCCGGATCGCAGAGCAGCCGCGTCTTGATCTTTACTGGATGCCCAGCAAAACGCTCAAAATCCTTCGCTTTTTTCAAGGGACGCTCCAGACCGGGCGAAGAAACTTCCAGCCGATAGGCGCGATCTATCAGATTTTCCACATCGAACAGCGTACCGACCTCCTGGCTCACCGCCACACAGTCATCCAGGGTAATGCCGCCTTCCTTGTCGATAAAGAGCGTCAGCACCAAATCACGGCCTTCCGTCCGCAGTTCGACATCCACCAGCTCCATCGCCTGCTCTTCCAGCACCGGAGCAACAATACGAGCCGCTTCCTCGATAATTTTGTTTTTCTGTTCCCGCATCATGGCCATGAAATCTGTTCCCGGGGATTACTACAAAAAAAAAAGTGAGCGTCAAACTCACTTTTCAACTCCTGCCAAAGGATGATTTTCTCTAGCATCACATCCGTGGAAAAGCAAGGGAAAAAGTGTGCCCGGCTCTTCCGCGTCAACATCCTGAAAGATTCTGTTTTTTCATCAAAGCCTTACGTCAGGCTTGCCATAGCAAAAATAAAGTGAAATAATATCATAAACTTGTGAGGAGATATTTTATGAAATCACTGTGGAACAAGCAATGGAACGTCTATCTGGCAGTCCTGTATCTGCTGACACTGCCAATTACAGCAGGTTTTCTCATCGGCCGCTATAAAGGTTTTGATTTCTGGCGCGGCGTTTACCTGGCCAGCAGCTGGCTGGCCTTTACGGCGCTGGTTCTGTTGCCGTTACTCGTTCCCCGTCTGCTTGGCTGTTTACCCAAACTTTCCAGCAGCAAAATCGGGCGTCCAACGCAGTTGGTTCTGACGACGCTCATCGCTTTTGCGATACATTCCCTTTTGTTTGCCGATTTGGGGATGCTGTCCATGTTTGGTTATCACCTCAACGGCCTGGTTCTGAATCTGCTGATGACGCCGGGAGGCTTTGCGTCCATGGGGCTGGAGTGGAACACGCTGGGAACACTCTGCGCTGCGGCACTGGCACTGTTGCTTGCCGAAGGGCTGCTGGTGTGGTTTTTCTTCTGCTCCGGAAAAGCAGAGAAAAGTGCCGGTTTCTTTCAGACACGTCCACATGTTCTGCCATTCGCCGGGAGCGCGGTCGCGCTGTGTCTGGCGCTGGCACTGCTCATCACCGGAGTCGCCGACTACAAAAGTGACACCAATGTGTTATGCGCTGTGGAAACCTTTCCCGCCTTTCCGGCGCTCAGGATGCGCAAGCTGCTGCATTTCCTTGGTGTAGAGCAACCCAGGCGGGAGCACAGCGTCCAGTTTGCCGCGCAACACAGTGACAACAACAATCTCTCCTATCCGGCATCGCCCATCGTCCGGAACGCCGAACATCCCAAATACAACATCATCTGGCTGGTGGGAGAATCACTGCGCGCCGACTTGCTGAGCGCGGAAACAATGCCGTCAACCTGGAAACTGGCGCAAGGGGCCTGGCGCTTCACCCAGCACTACAGCGGCGGACATGGCACCAGGGAATCAATGTTCAGCATGTTTTACGGTCTTTACGGCAACTGCTGGCACACCTTTCTGCGGCGCTCGCGTCCCCCCCTGCTGTTTTCCTGGCTAAGAGATGACGGGTATCATTTCCTCTGCCAGACTTCAGCCCGTTTTTCCTATCCCGAGTTTGACCGGACAGTGTTTGCCGCGATGAAAGACAGCGAGCTCAGGGAGTTCGACCGTGGCCAGCCATGGGAACGCGATATGCAGTCCGTGGATGCCGCGATCAAATTCATCGGTGAGCAGGATGTCCATCAGCCGTTTTTCCTGTTCTGTTTTTTCGAGTCGACCCATGCGCCGTACTCATTTCGGGAACAGGACGCTGTACGCCATGATTATCTGAAGGCCATCAACTATGCCACCGTCAGCAAGAAGGATGCCCCACGCCTGTACAACCGCTCCGTCAATGCCGCGCATCATGTTGACGCACAAATCAGCCGGCTGCTTGCCTTTCTGACGGAAAGGCAGTTGCTGGAACGGACCATTATCGTCATCACCGGTGACCATGGCGAGGAATTTTATGAAAAAGGCCGGCTGGGCCACAACTCAACTTTTGTTCAGGAACAGTTACGGACACCGCTGGTCATCGCCGTGCCAAAGATGCAGCCGCATGTGTATGAGCAAATGAGCCACCATACTGATATTATCCCGACCCTGGCACCGCTGTTGGGCGTCACCAACCCCGCCGTAGATTTTTCCGTAGGAGGGAATCTCTTTGACGAAAAATACAGCCGCAGATCCTTCATCAGCTGCGGCTGGGACACGGCAGTGTTTGCGACATGGACGCATAAACTGCTGCTGCCATTTGGCAAAAAGCGTTTTTTCAGCGTTCAGAATTTGACCACACTGAATGACGCGCCCTGCAACGATATTGAGACATTTTACAAGGAAAACGCGGCGGAACTGGGAAAAGCGCAAAGGGACATGTACCGTTTTATCAGTGGCAGGAAAGAATAAAAGTTCTTTCCGCCAGCTCTATCCGTTTTTTTGCTTTCGGGCAGCGTTTGCAAAAGGCGTATCAAATCCTGCGCAGCACAACCAGGCCCTCAATGTGGAAGGTCTGCGGGACAAAGTCGAAGGCGCGCGCCCGTACCACTTCGTAACCGCCGTGCTGCAACGGAACCAAATCCCGCGCCAGTGTGGAGGGATCGCAGGAGACATAGCAAATACGTTCCGGGCGCAGCTCAAGCAGCCGTTTCACGGCTCCTGCGGCGCCTTCACGCGGCGGATCCAGCACTGCCACATCCACCTTGGCCATATTCAGTGGAAAAGCTCTGTTGGCGTCAGCCGCCACAAACTCCGCGTTGGTGATGCCATTGGCGCGCGCATTGTTCCGCGCCGCCGCAACCGCCGGCTCCACGCCCTCCACACCCACCACGCGCCGGGTCCGCAGAGCCAGAGGCAGTGTCAGATTGCCTACACCGCAAAACAGATCCAGCACCGTCTCATCGCCGCGCAGGGCGCTTGCCTCAAGCAGCCCGGCCACCAGACGGCGGTTCTGGGCGGCATTGATCTGGGCAAAGCTTCCGGCGGGATAGACAAGCCGCAGAGGATGGGAGTCTTCCAATGGTCTGATCGCCAAATCGGTCGGGCCACAGACATGACGCCGCGTCTCGTTGAGTCCGCACTGCACGAACAGTCCCCAGCCATGCTCCAGCGCCAGCGGTTGCAGATGCCGTTCCAGTGTCGAGCTGTCTTCCGAAAGAAAGTGCACCAACACCCGCAAGACACCTTCCTCGTCGCACGAAATGTCGATTTGCGGAATCCGGTTGGCCTGCGTGAAATCCGCAAGACGGGTCCGCAGCAGTGTCAGTGCCTCGTTGATGGCGGGCATCGCCAGAAGGCACCGGGGCGCATCCACCACAAAGTGGCTCTGGCCGCGATAGAGGCCGATGCACAGGCCCGAAGGCGCGGCATGGCACTTGAACTGCATCCGCTGACTATACCCGAAGGGAACTGGCGAAGGCACGATGGGCGCAAATACGTTTTCCGGTACTTTGGCATGGCGCGTCAGCATGTCGGCGAAAAGATGCTCCTTCCAGGAGAGCTGGCTTTCGTAGTCCAGATGCTGCCAGTGACAGCCGCCGCAGACGCCAAACAGGGGGCAAGGCGGCTGCACCCGTTCCGGCGCTTTCACCAGCAGATTCCCGCTTTCGGCCCACAGCATCCGGGGCTTGCTCCGCAGCACCCGGCAGGAAACCACGTCTCCAGGCGCGGTATACGGCACAAACACCGCGCGGCCCTCGCTTCGCCCCACACCGGCGCCGCCGTAGGCCAGCGCGTCAATGGTTACCGTCAACAGCTCTTTCTTTCCAGACTCCCGCGTCATAGATCCGCCCCTCTTTCATCCGCTCCAACCCAATGTTCGTCCCTTTCAAAGATTTCTCTATTATTGGGGAAAAAACCGGCAAAGGAAATGTTCAAAACACAGGCCTCAAAAAGCTACACGGTTTTTGCGGACAGAATCGGATATTGACCGCCCCGGCGTTTGACGGTTATAGTAAACGACTTTATTAATCTCACCATGCAAAAGAACATAGTGTAGCAAGTTTATCGTTTGGAGCTGAAAATTCCCTGAACCACTCATCCAGGACACTGACCAGTACAGGCAATCCAGGCCAATAGCGATTATGTGTCTTCTCTCGACGAGTTATTCTCCAAACCTGTTCTATCGGATTCAAATCTGGAGAATACGGTGGCATAGACTCCAACGTAATAGCCTCACGGATA
>JAFPZV010000119.1 GCA_017417085.1 Deltaproteobacteria bacterium
CGGCAGCCACCACCAAATTTCCGCTATCCAGCTGGAGGCACGCGGCATCGAGATGAAGCGGCCCGTTCAGCTCACCCTGACCGGCGATTTCAACGGAGCGCAACTGGAGGTAACCGGTCAGGTGGGTCCCCTGGACGATCTCTCGGAAGGAGAGCCGGCCGATCTCAACATCAATGCAAGGCTAGCCGAGGAGAACCTTCTGCATCTGGAAGGCGAGATTGCGCTGGGAAAACAGCCCTCCGGCAACATCACCGTCTATGTCGAACATCTCTCCCCCCGCGGCCTGCTGGCCGCACTGGGACGTGATCTTCCCCGTCTGGCCGACCCGGAGGCCCTGTCACACGCATCTCTTGAAGCGCGTCTCACCGGAACACCTCACGCCCTGAAAATCGAGGGAGGCATTTTGCGCCTGGACGACTCCACACTGGATTTTTCACTGGAGACCAATTGGAACACGATCAAGCTAAAGGCCTACTTGAACAACCTGGATGCCGACCGCTATTTCCCCGCAGACGCCTCTTTCATGAGACGTGCGGGAACGCCCGCCCCACCCTCCGCAAAGGGCAGGAAAGCCATTCCCAACACCCCGGTCATCCAGGGTGACCTGAAAATCGGACGGCTGAAAATCGGCAAAATGCGTCTGCGCGAAATAGGCGCCCGGGTGGAATGCGCCCAGGACCGCTGCCATGTTCCACTGGCGCTCAAACTCTACGACGGCACGGCCAAAGGTTCCTTCGACTGGTACCACCGCCAGCAGCAGCTGCAAGCCAACATGCAGCTGAACTCCGTGCAGATCGGACAGCTCATGCAGGACGTGACCGGCATATCAAGCCCGCAGGGCGCGCTCAACGCCAGTTTCAACCTGAGCGCCAATCCCGTGCGATTCCCTGCCACACTCTCCGGCAACGGAACTTTGGACATGAAACAGGGCTCCCTGCTTTTCCCCCCGGCATTGAAGACGCTGTTTACGTTCTGGAAAGTCCCGGCCCTGGGAAAAGGCAAATTCGATTTTTCCAAAGCGCATGGTTCCTTCACCATCACCGACGGCCGAATGACTTTGGGCGAAACCGTTTTCGAACGGCCGCCGCTCCGGATGCACGTCACGGGCGAGGCCAATCTGGTACGGGAAACGCTCAATCTGGGGCTGGCGCTGCGCGGCTCAGACCCAAACGATGAGATGGTCACCGTTCCCCTGCGCATCACCGGAAAATTCTCGCGGCCTGTCTGCCAGCCGGACAATGCCTTCCTCCGACGGCTCAAAGAAGACAGTTCCCCGCTGCAGGAAGCGCTAAAAAAAGACTCAAAAAGCCTCAAGGCCCTGAAAAAACACGGTACCGAATGGCTCAACGAGTTGTTTTAGACTCAGAAAGGCTCTCCGTTTCAGAAAGTTGCTCACAGACGATCAATGATGGTTTCCGTTCCCTGCGGATATCCAATCAAAAGCGGTGAATCCGGATGGTGGGCGGCGTGACGCCGCGCGCAAAGGGCAGCCGAGGTCGTGGCATAACAGTAGGCACAGCCATGCAGACAGGTATCGTAAGCGCCGATATCCACACTGGCCACGCAGCGGCAGGCGGCGCGCTGGCCGGGATCCTTGCGAAAGGAAAACGGCCGTCCTGTGACCTCGCGCAGCCAGTTGCCATCAATACAGGCGCCATGCGTGATGCCAAATTCCTCCAGAGCCAGGGACTCGGCGCAGGTCGCCAGCGACAGTCCAAATCGCCCGGCTATCCCGGCAAAGACACGGGCAATCCCGCGCATCGTGTTCTCATCCACTTCATCAAAAGCGCCATGCAGATGGCGGTACCTGTCGACAAAGCTGATGACGCAGCCGCGCACCGCGCCCGCAACTTCCCTGCAGAGTTTTTCAAATTGCTCCTCATGCCAGACGGCAGGAAAGGCGGCTGTCACAACAATCGGGTCATAACGCCAGACAATCCGTTGGGCCCCCCAGCGCGCCGCAAAGGCGTGCAAGGTTTCCAGGCGGACAGGCAGAGGCGGCAGCGCCGGTTCCAGCGCCGTGCCATACGGATTCAAAGTGTACTGCAAGAGGCAGGTCAGGCCCCGTGCCTCAATCTCATCCAGAAAGGGCAAAAGCGGCGCAGGGTTCTTGCTCCAGAAAAGCAGGGCATCCACCTGCCCGGGCGCAAGACCAATCCGAGCCAGACGCATCCGGCGGCGCGGATACGGCACCAGCACTTCCCCCGCCCGCAGACGGTTCATCAGCCATGGCGCATAGAAGGCCGGCAGATCGGTGCGGCGACTGGCACTGACTATCATGGTGCCGGACCTCCTCAGCTATGCACCCGTTCCACCCGATCCACATCCTTCAGACGCGTCAGCGCATCGAAAACCCGGTTGAGATGATCCAGTCCGCTGACTTCAATTTCAAACAGATTCACTCCATACGTCTCGTCGCGGGAAGAAATGACCGCGCTCAGAATATTGGCCTCGCAATCGGTGATGGCACCGGTCATGGCCGCCAACGCTCCCTTGCGGTTGCGGCAAAAAACCCGGATTTTCACCCCCCGGGGCGCGCTTTCCCGGCCCGGCCATTCCACTTCCACCAGCCGCTCGGGATCCTCGTTATGCACATGCGGGCAATCCGCAACATGCACGGTAATGCCCCGGCCGCGGGTGATAAAGCCCACCACCCTGTCGCCCGGCAGCGGATTGCAGCACTTGGCAAAGTGAAACAGCACATTGTCCAGCCCCTGAATGCGCACCACCGAGCCCCGCGGGGAATCGGGCCGCGCGGGCGCGTTTTCCGGGATGTTCAAAAAAGGCCCCGGGTGCGGATGCTCTTCGGGGAAGAGTTTCCCCACAATCTGCCCCAGCGTGATCTTGCCGTAGCCCAGCGCCGCGAGCAGATCCTCCTCGTTTTTGAAGCCCCGCTCGGCCGCCAGGGCGTGAAAGGCTTCCATCTGCAGGGCTCTCTTGAGGCTTGTGCCATGCCGGCGCAGTTCCTTTTCCAGCATTTCCCGCCCCAGCTCGATGCTCTTGCTCCGTTCGGCGGTTTTAATCCACTGCCGGATCTTGTTGCGCGCCTTGCTGGTCCGGACAAAGTTCAGCCAGTCCTTGCTCGGCGTCTGGCTGGAGGAAGTCAGCACCTCGACAATATTGCCGTTGGCCAGTTCGGTGCGCAGCGGCACCAGCCGTCCGTCCACCTTGGCGCCAAAACAGTGATCGCCCAGACCGGAGTGGATGCTGTAGGCAAAGTCGATGGGCGTCGCGCCTCTCGGCAGTTCCCGCACCTCGCCCGTGGGCGTGAACACATACACCATGTCGGAGAGCAGATCGCTTTTGACCGACTGCAAAAATTCGCGTGACCCCTGAAGTTCCTGATGCCATTCCAGCATCTGGCGCAGCCAGGCCAGCTGCCCGCTCTCGCGCGGATCCATGCGCTCGGCGACCCGTCCTTCCTTGTACTTCCAGTGCGCGGCAATACCCGCTTCGGCGACCCGGTGCATCTCCTCCGTGCGAATCTGGATCTCTATCGGCTTGCCGCTGGGTCCCATGACCGTCGTATGCAGCGACTGATACATGTTTGCCTTGGGGAGGGCGATATAGTCCTTGACCCGGCCCGGTATCGGCCGCCATTCGGAATGCACGATCCCCAGCATGGCGTAGCAGTCGCCGACATCACGGACAATGACGCGGAAGGCTGCGAGATCATAAAGCTGCTCAAATTCGATCTTCTGGCGTTTCAGCTTGGCGTAGATGGAGTAGAGATGCTTGATGCGTCCGGTGACGGTTCCCTTCAGGCCGTGACGCTTCATAATGTCCTCGATTTCCCGTTTGGTCGAAGTGATATAGTCGTCGCGCTCCTTGAGTTTGGCAGCCACCTTGGCGGCCAGATCGGCGTACACATCCGGCATAAGGTAACGGAAGGCATAATCTTCCAGTTCACATTTGAGCCAGCTTATGCCCAAACGGTTGGCCAGCGGCGCATAAATATCAAAAATCTCCTGCGCGGCCTGATGCCGTACGCTTTCCGGATACCGCTCCAGAATCCGCAAGGTATCCAGCCGATCCGCAAGCCGCACGATAACCACCCGGATATCGCGGGCGGTTGCCAAAAGCATCCTGCGAAAATTCTCGGCCTGTTTTTCTTCACCGCTGTGAAAGCTTATCTTGCCGATCTGGTTGACGCTTTCCACCAGATCGGCGATGCCCGCACCGAACTCGTCACGCAGTTCCTGCAACGAGATCAGGCCGTCCTCCGGCAGTTCGTGGAGCATCCCGGCCACCACCGTGTCCATGTCCATCTTCAGTCCGGCCAGAATGCGCGCCACTTCCAGCGGATGCTGCAGGCGAGGTTCACCGGCCTGCGGATCCTCACCGGTACAAACCCGGCAGCAAAGCAGATAGGCTCGCTGCAGATCGCGGATATCGGCGTCGGCATGCATCGTTCGCACCGTCTTCAGAATGTCGTTCCAATCAGTCATCGAGCCTCCTTTCCGTCATTCTTTCCGCCCCTTTGACCAACGCGGCAAAAGCGCCTGCACACTTCCGGGGCATCATGACCGGTTTGTTCCGGGCACATCCGTCCGGCATGGCATTTCCAGGAGAAACATCGCCGCAGAAATTCTCCACGGACCTCCTTTTGAAAATTCCGTTTTTTCCCCTTTATACTTATCAGGAAACGGTCCGCATGACCATAGCCCCGGCCGGAGACCGATCCATGAATTTCTTTCTTACACCCGGAAAACAAAAAAATATTTTTATTAATGTAAACACTCGAGATGGTATCATCAACGTCAAGTCGGTAAAGAATGCATTTAAAAACCGATTCAATTGTGCAAACGCTCAAAACGGATCAAAATCAGGAAGAAAATAGCAAAACATCCTGGTACATCCCCAAGCGTATCCGGGGAAAAGGGCCATCGCTTTTCAGGACCATACGGCACCAGAAAGAAAAGGAAGACATATGAAAAACTTTGCATGGATGATGGGCGTTCTTCTGGCTTTTCCGGCAACCGGCCTTGCCGCGCAAGGCGCAGCGGACCTGCCCTTTATGGAGAGCATCCGGATGATGGCGATAGTGGCCTTCCTGGGCATAGTGCTCATCTGCGGCACAGTTTTGCTGGGAAAAAGGCTTAAGTTTTTCCCAACGATTCGTTCCGGCATCATTCACGTGCTCGACAGCCGCGGCATCGCTCCCCGCAAATTTCTTTGTCTCGTCGAAGTGCACGGAAAAGAACTGCTTTTGGGCGTGGGGGATCGTATCGAGCTGCTGGCCAGCTGGTCCGCTCCCGACGCGGACGCGGTGCGCAAGTTTGAAGCCGCGCTCAATCAGGATTCCCGGGAACCGGCCACAGCGTCTCCCCATCCTCCGGAAAAAGAAAAGGACGCTTCCCCATGCTGACCCTTGTCAACCCCAGCACCGATCCCCGCTTCAATCTGGCAGCGGAGGAGTACCTGCTGCACCATGTGGACGGTGAAATCGTCATGCTGTGGCGCAACGAACCAAGTGTTATCCTGGGGCGCAACCAGAACGCCTTTTCCGAAATCAACGCGGACTTTGTCCGCCGGGAGGGCATCCATGTGGTACGGCGCATAACCGGAGGCGGAGCGGTTTTCCATGATCTGGGCAACGTGAATTTCACCTTCCTGCCCCCCTCGGGAAGCGGCGGCGCCCTGGATTTCGCCCGCTTCACCGCGCCGGTTTGCGAAGCGCTCCGCGCCCTGGGCATTGAGGCCGGGCTCTCCGGACGAAACGATCTGATGGCGGGCGGCAAAAAGATCTCCGGCAACGCGCAATGCGTCCGAACCATGGACAACGGCAAAAAACGGGTGCTGCATCATGGCACCCTGCTCTACAGTACCGATCTTGATCGCCTGGAGAACGCATTAACCGTGGACATCGAAAAGATACGCGCCAAAGGCGTCAAAAGCATCCGCGCGCGCGTCGGCAACATCGCCGATCTGCTGCCCAACGCGCCCGATGTGACGGTATTCATGCAAAAACTTCAGGAGGCTTTCGGCGGCGAACAACGCGGCTTCAGCGCCGAAGAACGCGAAGCCATCACCCGGCTTGCCTCCAGGTACGCCTCCTGGGAATATACCTACGGCGTTTCCCGCCAGTACGACCGCATCTGCCGAAAACGCTTTCCCTTTGGCACGGTTGAGATACAGTGCAGTGCCGAACATGGGGTGCTCACCGCCGTGCATATTTGCGGCGACTACTTTGGCGTGCGCGAGACCCGGGAACTGGAACGCATGCTGGAAGGCACGCGGCTGGAACGAAAAGCGCTTGAAGCGGCTCTGGCCCATATCGGCGACTATATTGCGGGCGCAACGATTGACGATATTCTGGGAATGCTGTAAAGCTCCTTTCAATACTTTTTCCCATCCCCGGAATATCATCCTAGGAGCAACAACGACCATGATAGAGAGCATGACAGGCTATGGCAAAAGCAGCGCCGGCAGCGATGACGCCGTGTTCGCCGTGGAAATTCGCACGCTGAACCACCGGTTCTGCGACGTTTCCATCAAGGCGCCGCATGCGTTGCTGGCCTTTGAAGGGACTATCCGGAAAAAGGCTGCGGACGCGTTGGTACGCGGAAAAATTGACATCTTCATCACCCAGGAGGCTGCCGGCGGCACCAGGATTTTGCCCCACTGGGATCGGGAAATGGCCGGCCGCTACCGGGAAATCTTTGGTGAAATGAGCCGGGAGCTGCAACTGTCGGGCGATGTTTCGCTGGGACTGCTGGCTGCCCAGAAAGAGGTCATCAGCACAGAGGTGCCCGACATTCCCCGGGAGACCATGGAACGTAACGTTCTGGGCGCGCTGGAGGACGCACTGGAGGCGGTACGAGCCATGAGGGCGAAAGAAGGCGCAGCCCTTGCGGACGACATTGCCCAGCGGCTTGCCATCATTGGAGAGCTGGTCAAAAAGATGACGCAGCGTGCGCCGGAAGTGCCCCGCATCTGGCGTCTGAAACTGCTGGACCGCCTGAAAAAACTGGAGCCGGAGCTAGCCTTTGATCCGCAGCGGATCGCCCAGGAAGTGGCCTTTTTCGCGGATCGCTGCGATGTCAGCGAAGAAATCGCCCGCATGGGCAGCCATCTGGAACAGTTCCGGACGCTGCTGGCCGGAAACGGCGCAACCGGGCGGCAACTCGACTTTCTCACCCAGGAAATGGGCCGGGAAATTAACACCATAGGATCCAAAGCCAACGACATTACCCTGAGCCAGCTGACGGTAGCGGCCAAGGGCGAGCTGGAAAAGATCCGGGAGCAGGTGCAAAATGGCATGTAAAGAGTCCCCCCATCCAGGATTGCTGCTGGTTATCTCCGCGCCGTCGGGAGCGGGAAAGACCACGTTGAGCCGAAAACTGTTCCAGATCTTCCCCTCTCTGCGGCCTTCCATATCCTGCACCACGCGCCCGCCCCGCCCCAATGAGCGGGACGGCGTGGACTATTTTTTTGTCGACGACGCCGAATTTGACGATCTGGTGGAAAAAGGCGCCTTTGTCGAATGGGCGAACGTCCATGGACGGCGCTATGGCACCAAAAAGGCGACGATCGAGGAGGCATGCGCGGCCGGAACCGATATCCTGCTGGATATCGACTGCCAGGGAGCGGCCATTTTGAAGCGTCAGGGGCTGGAAGCCATCTTCATCTTCATTCTGCCGCCCAACCTTGCGGAGCTGGAAAACCGGCTGCGCAAACGCGCCAGCGACAGCGAGGAATCGATCCGCCTGCGCCTTCATAACGCCCGGCAGGAAATGGCATCCGCCGACGGGTATGACTATATTGTGATAAACGACGATCTGGATCAGGCGGTGGCGGAACTGTGCGCCATTATCACCGCGGAGCATTGCCGCACCCAACGCCGTCATGACGCGCTGGAAAAGGCGCGCGCCTGACGCAGAACGCCTGAAACACATTTTCATACGAATCCATGAAAGAGAAAGAGGTTTGTCATGGCGAGAGTAACTGTTGAAGATTGTCTGAAAGTGATTCCCAACTGCTTTTTGCTGGTGATGGTGGCGGCCAAGCGCACCAAACAGCTCTACCGCCGCTTCGTTCCGCTGATCCCCAATCCGGACAACAACAAGAAGGTGGTGCTGGCACTGCGCGAAATCGCCGAGGGGAAGATCGCCTACCAGCTGCCCACATCCCGCAAGCATCCGGAGGCCTGAAAAATCCGTCCATTCCCGCAAGGAGAAGCACACCATGATCCTGCGCAATCTCTGCGATCCTTTGCTGGCTGTGCGCATCATCATCCGCTACCGGAGTCTGCTCAAGCAGCAGATCGTGCGCAATCTCGCGGCCCGCTACCGGGGCTCCGCCCTGGGAGCGGTCTGGAGCCTCGTCTATCCGCTCATGATGCTGTCCGTTTATACCTTCGTCTTCAGCGTGGTCTTCAAGACACGCTGGGGACTGAATCCGGACGGCGGTTCCGGTTCGTTTGCAGTGATCATGTTCTGCGGCATGGCGGTCTACAACATCTTCAGCGAAAGCATCAACACGTGCAGTTCACTCATTCCCGCCAACAGCAATCTGGTCAAGAAAGTGATCTTCCCACTGGAGTTGCTGCCTCTGGCCAGTGTGGTCAGCACGGTCGTGTTAGGTCTGGTCTGGTTCGTTCTTCTGCTCCTGGGCGTGCTGCTGATCCAGCACCAGCTCTTCTGGACCATGCTGCTGCTGCCGGCCACGCTCGTGCCGTTGACGTTGTTTACGCTGGGCATCAGTTACTTTGTGGCTTCTCTGGGGGTGTACCTGCGCGATTTGCCCTATCTGGTCGGTGTTGTCACTCAGATCTTGTTCTTCATGACACCGATCTTCTACCCACTGGAGATCGTGCCGGAAAAGTTCCGGCCGCTGCTGCAGCTCAACCCGCTGACTGCACTTGTTGAACAGACCCGCAACCTGTTCCTGTTCCGGCAGGCGCCGGACTGGCTGTTCTGTATCCAGGCCCTGCTTATCTCCTTCGTATTTTTCCAGATGGGGCTGGTCTGGTTCCTGAAAACCAAGAAGGGATTCGCCGATGTGCTCTGATGCATCCGAAACGCCGGCAATCCGCGTCCGGCAAGTTTCCAAGTGCTTTCAACTCTATGAAAAACCCATTCACCGCCTCTGGCAGATGCTCTGGCACGGCAAAAAGACCTTCTACCGCACCTTCAGGGCGCTGGATGACATTTCCTTCGACGTGCAGCGTGGCGAATGCGTGGGGATCATCGGCCGCAACGGTGCGGGCAAGAGCACGCTGCTGCAGATCATCACCGGCACTTTGGCTCCTACTTCCGGCACAGTGGAAATGACGGGCCGCGTCGCCGCCCTGCTGGAACTGGGCAGCGGCTTCAATCCCGAATTCACGGGACGGGAAAACATCTGGATGAACGCGGCCATCCTGGGCCTTTCCGAAAAGGAGATCGCCGAACGCTACGACGACATCGTGGCCTTTGCCGAAATAGGCGATTTTATCGAGCAGCCGGTCAAGAGTTATTCCAGTGGTATGGTGGTCCGCCTGGCCTTTGCGGTCATCGCCCATGTCGACGCCGACGTGCTGATCATTGACGAGGCCCTGGCGGTGGGCGACGCGCTCTTTACCCAAAAGTGCATGAGATTCTTGCGCAACTTCATGGCCAACCACACCGTGCTGTTCGTCAGTCATGACATTGCCGCCGTCAACAGCCTCTGCCGACGGGCGATCCTGCTCTCCGAAGGGAAAATGCACATGATCGGCTCCGCAAAAGAGGTGACGGAAAAGTATCTGGAAATGCTCTTTGAAGGTGTCCAGGGAAAAAGCGAACTGGAGGCCGCGCAGAAAGAAAACGCTTTGCCACCTGCTCCTGTTCCGGAGGACTTCCGCGACATGCGCCAGGATCTGCTGAACGCCAGCCCCCTGCGCAACGATATTCAGGTTTTTTCCTTTTCCGACGAACATGCCTTCGGAAAGGGCGGAGCAGTCATCACCCAGGTACTGATGACCGATTTGACGGAGACGCCCCTGAACTGGGTCGTCGGCGGCGAAATGGTGCGGCTGGTTGTCCACTGCCAGGCACTGCAGCCCCTCTTCAGCCCCATCGTCGGCTTCTACATCAAGGATCGCCTGGGTCAAAACCTGTTCGGCGACAATACCTTTCTCTCCCATTTGCATCATCCCCTCCATCTGCAGCCGGGGCAGCGTTTTTCCGCGTCCTTCACCTTCCGCATGCCCATCCTTCCCTCCGGTGAATACGTCTGTGCGGCAGCGCTGGCGGAAGGCACGCAGGAGGAACATGTCCAGCACTGCTGGATTCACGATGCACTGGTTTTCAACTCGCAATCCACCAGCGTGTGCAACGGGCTTATTGGCATCCCCATGCGCGATATCCGGCTGGGAGTGGACTCTCCCGCCCCCGCTCAAAAAATCTGAGTGTTTCCATTGCCTTTTGCCTATCATATTTTTGTTTTCTAAAAAAGTTTAGCATAGCTAACTTTTTTATTGACATACTCATATTTTGTTTGGTAAAAGTTTTGCGCGCGGAAGAAAAACACATTCGTTCCGTAAAAAGTGCAGCAACGAGCAACGGATAGAGGGGAATGTCTCACCGCAGAAAGGGGATTCTGCCTTGGCGGCTGCCGCTTGGAGGAAGCGGCAGCCGCATTTTTTTGCATTTCCCTCCTCTCCAAAGATGAAAACCTCCTCATCCAATCTTCCCACAACAGGTTTCTCTTCTGTTGGCGGCGCCTGACAATCATTGAAGTTCTCCATATATTTTCAAGGAAGAACTTTATGATTTTTATCATTTACAAAAAGTTTAGATTAGCTAACTTTTATTCTTGACACAATTATACTTTGTCTGTAGAAATTTTGTGTACGGAAGAAAGTTAATCCTTTCCGTAAAAAGTTTGAACAACGAGAGAGAGGACGGAACGTTTTCAGGGGAGTAGGCCATCATCACCACAGAAAGGGGATTCTGCCTTGGCAGCTGCCGCTTTCTCCAAGCGGCAGCTGCATTTTTTCAGTTTTGATTCCTCAAAGGTGAAAAAGCCCCCCTGTCTCTCCGAGCGGTTTTAACGTTGCATCCATTTTGGGCGGCACAATGACGCCGCCTGCCAATTGATTGGACAGAGGAAGGACAACAAAGGAGGAATTCGTATGAGCATTCTCAGTCTTCGGGAACTTCAGCCCGGCAACAAGGGAAAAGTCGTGAGCATATCCGCCCAGGGAGAAATGGGCCGCCGCATTCGGGACCTGGGGCTTCTCCCCGGCGCCGAAGTGGAAGTTGTCGGATGCGCGCCGCTGGGCGATCCATTGGCCCTGCGCCTGACAGGCATTACCGTGGCCCTGCGCAACAACGAGGCGGACAACGTTACCGTGGAGGCTCTGTTATGATCTGTTCCTGTGACAAATGCAAGGGTGGCAAACTGGACGCTTCGGAGATCGCCGAAGCCGCCGCCTACAACGTTCTTCAGTTCCCCGGCGGTCTTCCCCGGATTGCACTGGCCGGCAACCCCAACTGCGGCAAGACCACGGCCTTCAACCGCTACACCGGCGCCCATCAGCACGTCGGCAACTATCCCGGCGTTACCGTGGACCGCAAGGAAGGGCTTCTCACGGTGGATGGGCACAAAGTCCTCCTGGTCGACCTGCCCGGCACCTACTCACTGACCGCCTATTCTCCGGAAGAGCTTGTCGCCCGTGAAGTGCTGGCGCCGACAGATCCCCATGAAAGAATAATGGCCACTATCGACATCGTCGAGGCAGGAGCTCTGGAACGCAGTATGCTCCTGGCGGTCCAGATCCGCGAAATGGGGATGCCGCTGGTCCTCGCCTGCAACATGATGGACGAGGCCCGCAAGGGCGGCATTACCATCAACATGGAGAAGCTTTCCGAAAAGATGGGCGTGCCTGTAATTCCCATGGTCGCCCGGACCGGCGAAGGCCTTGACGAGGCCATGCGCGCCGCCCTGAGCTACGGCACGCAGAAGGAACAGCCCGGCATACTGCGCATCTCCTACGGTCCGGATCTGGATCCGGCGCTGGACGAGATGGAACAGATCATAACCGATGCGAATGTTCTGACTCAGCGCTACCCTGCCCGCTGGGTGGCGGTGAAGGCAATGGAAAACGACGAACACATATGGAAGGAGCTCAAAAACGCCGACTTAACCACGGCCAAGAAGCTTTCCGAAATAGCTGACCGCGTGACGCTGCACACAAGGAAAACCCTGCAGATATCACCGGATTCGCTCATCACCGACTACCGCTACGGCTACATCCGCAGCCTGCTCCACGACGGCGTTGTGGAAAGGGATCCCACCAAAAACCGCATGGCCCTGACCGACGCCCTGGACAAGGTCTTCACCCACACGCTGATTGGCCCGCTGATCATGCTGGCCGTCATGTACATCATGTTCTACGTCACCTTCGAGGTCGGCGCCTATCCCCAGGGCTGGGTGGAGGACGGCTTCGCCTGGCTGGGCGAGACTCTGACCAATGCGCTGCCCGACAACCTGTTCCGCTCTCTGCTGGTCGACGGCATCATCGGCGGCGTGGGCGGCGTCGTAAGCTTTGTGCCGCTTATCGCCATCATGTTCCTGATGATCGCCTTTCTGGAAGACTCCGGCTACATCGCACGCATGGCCTACATGCTTGACCGGATCTTCCGTTTCTTCGGGCTGCATGGCGCTTCGGTCATGCCCTACATCGTCGCGGGCGGCATCGCGGGCGGATGCGCCATTCCCGGCGCAATGGCTACACGCACCCTGCGCAGTCCCAAGGAAAAATTGGCCACGCTCCTCACCCTGCCGATGATGGCCTGCGGCGCGAAACTGCCGGTCTTTTTGCTGCTGGTCGGCGTTTTCTTCCCGGATCATCCCGCCCGCACCATGTTCCTGCTGACGCTCGCGGGCTGGGCAAGCGCCCTGCTGTTCGCGCGCCTGCTGCGCATGACCATTATCCGTGGACAGGCCACTCCCTTCGTCATGGAGCTGCCGCTCTACCGTATACCAACCCTGAACAGTGTGCTTATCCACTGCTGGGAGCGTACCTGGATGTACCTGAAAAAGGCCGGTACCGTACTGGTGGTTATCTCCATCGTGCTGTGGGCCGCTCTGACCTTCCCCAAGCTGGATGACACCAAGGCGGAGCCGTACAACACCAAGATCGCCGCTCTGGAAGAAAAAGTGGCCGCCGTTCAGGAAGGCACGCCAGAGCATGAATCCTTGAGTGAGGAACTGAGTGCGGCACAAAACGAACTGGCGGCTGCGGAACTGCGTCACTCGGTGGCGGGCCGTCTGGGCACCATGGTGGAACCCTTCACCCTCCCGACCCTCGGTTTCGACTGGCGGACCGACGTCGCGCTGATTGGCGGCATCGCGGCCAAGGAGGCCATTGTCTCCACGCTGAGCACCGCCTACTCACTGGGCGAGGAGGATCCGGAAGAAGCCACCGGCCTCGCAGAGCGCATTGCCAAGGAACCCAACTGGAACAAGGCCACCGCGCTGTCGCTGATGCTGTTCATCCTGCTGTACTCGCCCTGCTTTGTGGCACTGGTCGTCATCAAGAACGAGGGCGGCTCGTGGAAGTGGCTCTTCTTCAGC
>JAFPZV010000120.1 GCA_017417085.1 Deltaproteobacteria bacterium
GCTGGGCACAGCACGGCGGGCCATCTTTCAAAAGTTGTTTCCGGACAGTTTGTACAATCCGGAAACTTTGATCTCTGTGCGTGGCTTTGGCCTGACCTTTGCGCAGATGCGCAAGCTGGCGGGGGAATCCGGCCTGCGCGATATGGGCTACCAGGTTGCCAACCTCATTGCGCTCGAAGTTGGAGCCTACCGTTCCGGTTTGCTGGACAAGGTTCTGCTGAGCCTGAACAAAGGCAAAACGGAGGTCGCTCTGCCCGCACTGCGCGAACAGGCTGCCGCCGATGTTATGCGCAAGGCGGCGCAGATGGAGGAACTGGGCGTCTCGCGCATCGTTCAGAGCCTGACCGCGGTGAATGCCGACCGGGAATCCGCCGAAAAGATCGAACAGGCCATGATCGAGGCCGCCAGGCGCTTTGCCATGGGCCTGATGGGTCAGACCTCCGAGGAGAAGGTGGGCAAAGCCGTCGCCAAGAACGCCCAGACCATGCAAAAGGGCATGAACGCCGCGGCGAAGGACGGTTTCTTTTATCTTGGGGCGGGGGCAAAGGCCGCCAATCTGCTGGACAGCCTGATGGTGCACGTCACCGGCATTGTCGATCCGGAACAGCGCCCCATATCGGGCGATCCACAGGGCATCAAGCGCAGGAACATGGATGGCGCCATGCGTCTGGCACTGGCGCCCATCGTCATGAACTCAGGCAAACTGGGCCAGGAGCTGCTCTTCGGCAAGACAGGACTCGATCTGGCAAACCTGAATGCCGGGCTCAAAACCAGTCTGCAAAAACTGGGGCAAAAACGCGCGCAAGTGGAAGACAGCGCCAAGGCTTTGCTTGGGCTGGTTCCTGCCGAACAGCGCCGTACGGCTCTCAAGGCAAAGCTGCAGGCCCTGCGCGAGCGCAGTTCGTCTTCTTCCCTCGCCGCCATGAAGGCATCCATCAAAGCTCTGGGCAAGGCGCCTGGCCGGCGGGCGGAGGCGGAGCGGCTGGAAACGGCGCGCGTGGTCCGGCACGCCTTCCACCTGCAAAACAAGATCAAGGCCCTCACAGAGGAGCTTGTCACGTCCACCGAGGCTGATGTGGCCAGGCGCATAAAAGAACTGAGCGACATGCACGTGCAACTGGACGGTTTTTTGCGCAGGCTGGACGGCGTGGATCCGACCACGTTCCTGCGCACGCGCCCGGCCGGAACGCATCCGTCGGCGCAGCAGCTTGCCTCCATGGCAGAACCGGCCCGCGCGCTCATCTATTTTGCCGGTGATTTCAAACAGAAGGACGCGCAAAAAATCGCCGCGTTGGAAACGAAAATAAAGGAACTGAACAGCAAGTTTAAAACCGGTTTCAACCAGGCCTGCAAGCTGTTGGGCGCCCCAAAGGTCAAACGGCTCAACTATGCCGTGACCGCTGCCTTTATGGATGTGTTTCTTCAGTCCGGAGCGGATGAAAAGGCTTTTCATCCGCTTTCCGGCGAGGTGCTGGAACGGGTGCGGGCGCGTCTTGAGGAGTGGGGCCTGCCCGCGGCGGGAAAAAACAGTTTTGTCGAGGTACTGGTGCAGCATGCCGCGAACCGGCTTTCATTACCGGATGGCAGTCTGGACACCGGCGCCGTGGACCTTGCCTGCTCCATCGGCGCCGGCATTGAATCCAGGGCCATAGACCAGGCTGCCTCGCGTCAGGCCATTGCCGAACAGGGCCATGATGCGATCACGAATCAAACTGTCAGGGAACGCAACAAGATAGCCGTCCGGATGAATCAAAACAACGAGCAGGCGCGCCGCGCGCATGGGTTGGACACTACACTGGCATCGCTGGGCAGCGGTGAAGGATTGGTTTTCAATATGTCCAGAGGGCTGGAGCTGGGGCTCGAAGCCAATCCCAACACCTCCGGCCTTGTCTCGGCCAATATCGTCTATCTTACGCCCAGTGTCGCCCTTGGCGCCCTGCGCGAAAACGAACTTGCTGTACATGCCGACGGGCAGGGAGGATTTATGGTTTCCATGGGTGCCGAGACCACGGGCTCCGTCAATCTTGGACTGGAGTTTACACTGGGCAGCTTTGCCCTCAACGCTCCCGATGAGGAAAAGGGTGAAGAGGATCCCGCTGTCGCCTTTGAGGCCAAGGTGGTGGAAGCCAAGGTGCAGGCGGGCTACGAACGCGGCTCGGCCAGCGGCGTTATGTTGCATTTTTCTTCGGCCGAAGACTGCCGGGCCTTTCTCATGGATGTTATGGATTCCCAGTCTTCCCTCCGCCGAAAGGAACAGAGCGCAAACAGCCTCTGGCTTGCCTGCGACCGCATGTTTACCGTGCAGGGCGGCCATGTGACCAGGTCCTTCAGCATGGGGGCGACCCTGGGCAAGCTGGAGGGCGTCTGCCTGTTTGCCAAGGCCGCGATCAACGGCCCGTCGGCCACGTTTGAAAAAACGTCCACCACACGCACGTCCACCGAGCAGAACGTCCACGGTTATACTGAGGTCACGCAGACGAGCGGCAAGGTAAGTTTTACCGTGAACAAGGGCGTCAACGTAGCAGCCGAGCTTTCCATCGAACCGGGCGTGGAAGGAGGATTTGACTGGAAGGGCGGAGGCTACGACAAAAATCTCAGCCCGTTCAAGGAAGGCGAATACACCTGGGAGCCGGCTTCCGTCACCGTTACCTCGCGCACCGAACGGCTCTATGACGGCACCCTCACTGGCGGCAGTTCCATCAGCAGTGCCATGGCAAAGGGTGAACGCGGGCTGGAAGAAGTGCTTGTCGCTCTGGGGCTGGATGAAGCACAGAGGCGGAATATTTTATCTGGCGGGGGCAGGACATCCGCCGAAGTGCGTGACGCCTTTGACACCGCCGATGGCGACGCTACCGTTTCGCTGACATGGAAGCTCAGCGCCCAGGGACTCACGCGTCTGCGCGGACTGGAATCCTCCATGCGCCTGGCCCGGCGCAGCGGCGGCGTGGCCGGTGGCCAGACGCTGGCGCAAATGCAGAAGGAATATGCCCGGCTCCTGAACGACCGTTCGCTGTACGAGCCGGCGGAATTGAGCGTGGAGAGCAAGGAGGAGAAAAGCCGGAGCAGCCTCAAGCTGCTGGCCTACAGCCAGAGCCGGTCGGCATCCCATATAGGCAAGGTTGTTGTCGAGCTCAAGCCGCAGACCGCCTGACCGGCGAAATTGTGGGGGGATATCTGAATATCTACCGGTATGCGCTCGGGTGATCTTGCCCGTTAAGAGAGGACACAAAGTGAAACTGAACAGAAATGTCCTTCAATAACGGGCAGGATCATCCGAGTGTAGCGGATTCGCCCGCGCCAAGTCCCTCTTCTCATAAGAACATGGACAGCTGCGAAAAAATCAATCCGTCAACCTCCCCAATATATAGTGAACGTCAGAAATTTTTTCTTTTTCAGAGAAAAAGAGCCACTTTCCTGCGATAGGAAAACATGGTCAAAGTGAAAAAATAAATGTCGTTTACTATAACTCCATCCTATGCCTTTCCCAGCTCCTTTGAACGCTGGGTGGCACGGATGACAGCATCCATGACCGCGTCGCGGAAGCCATGCTCCTCAAGTGCCTTGACGCCAGCGATGGTTGTGCCGCCGGGAGAGCAGACCCGATCGCACAGGAGGGCGGGATGCTGCGCCGAAACACTCGCCAGCTTCGCCGAGCCCAGTACCGTCTGAATGGCCAGCTGCAGCGCCGTGCCGCGTGGCAGACCGCTGAACACGCCGCCGCTCGCCAAGGCTTCGATCAGCATGTAAACGTAGGCTGGCCCCGATCCGGACAGCCCGGTCACCGCGTCCATCTGTTTTTCTTCAACCCGCAGAACCGTACCGATGCCGGAAAACAGCTCTTCGGCGGTGAGCAGATCGCCGCTCCCGGCATGGCTTCCGGCGCACAGGGCGGTCACGCCCTCGCCGACGGTCGCCGGCATGTTGGGCATGGCGCGCACCACCCGCACGGAGCTGGGAAAGGCGTTTTCAATGGTAGCGGTGGGAACGCCGGCCATGATGGAGAGAATCAGCTGTTTGCCGTTCACATGCGGCGCGATCTCCTTCAGCACGATGGGAGCCACCTGCGGCTTGACCGCCAGCAGGATGATCTCGCTTTTTTGCACCAGTTCTGCGTTGTTTTCGCAAAAGTGCAGCCTGTACTCCCGCCCGAGCGTCTCGCAGCGGCTCTTGTTGGGCTCGTGAAGCAGAATGTTGGGCGGATTTTCCCGGTTTGTCCGGACAATGCCCTTGATGATGGCTTCCGCCATATTGCCGCCGCCAATCAGACCGATGGTTTGCATGATAATTTTTTATCCCTTTCAAAGATTGGCTCTTCATGGGTAAATGTGGGTGAAAAACACCTATAATCCAAGTAATTACATTACCTTATGCAGAGTTAATTTTTCTACCCGGAAGAGGCACTTTCA
>JAFPZV010000121.1 GCA_017417085.1 Deltaproteobacteria bacterium
AGCTACCATGCAACGTTACGTGGCCTTGCCGGATGGACAGTTCTGGAGCGCCTGCCCCAACTGCAGGCTCCGCTGCTGGTCATCTCAGGCGATCATGATTTTTTCCCGCTTTCTGCCAAACAGCTCTGCGCCGAGCGCGCACCACGGGGCAGGCTTGTCACCATTGCAAATTCCCGGCATGCCTCCATCATCGATCAGCCTGAGGCCTGTACCCGCATTCTGCTCGACTTTTTCGGCGGCAACAGCTGATGATGCCGAAAAATTTTTGTTCCGCAGACGGTCTTTTGTGTTCCGCCACATGCACATGGTGGTATGTTAGTTTTTCTGAGAAAAAGAGGTGGAAGAATTCCCGTTGTTCTCTCCATCCTGAAAACCCATTTTTTCGAATTCATTCAAAAGGAGCGCTTTTCATGGCAGATCAACCGATACCGGTCTTTGACGAAGCAACCGAACAACTGACAGTCAATTCGATCCGTTTTCTGGCATTGGACGCCATTGATCAGGCCAAAAGCGGTCATCCGGGCATGGTACTGGGGGCCGCTCCCATGGCCTATGTGCTGTTTTCCCGTTTTTTGAAGTTCAACCCTCGCGCCCCGCTCTGGCCCAACAGGGACCGTTTCATCCTCTCCTCCGGACATGCTTCCGCCCTGCTCTACTCGTTGCTGCACCACGCGGGCTACAATATTTCGCTGGAAGACATGAAAAATTTCCGCCAATGGGGCTCTGCGACTCCCGGACATCCGGAATATGGCCACACGCCGGGTGTGGAAGCCACGACCGGCCCCCTGGGCCAGGGGCTGGCAATGGCGGTGGGCATGGCGATATCCGAACGCGCCCTGGCCGCGCATTTCAACCGCGATGACCATGAGATCGTCAACCACTACACCTACGTTTTGGCGGGAGACGGCGACCTGATGGAAGGCGTGGTCTCCGAAGCCGCATCACTTGCCGGACATCTGCGGCTCGGCAAGCTCATCTGTCTCTACGACAGCAACGATGTGACGCTGGCCGGTCCCACCAGCACCAACTTCACCGAAGATACGGCGCGCAAGTTCGAAGCTCTCGAATGGTATGTGCAGAAAGTTGCGGACGGAAACGACCTGCAGGCCATAACCGAAGCGATTGCGGCGGCCCAAAAAGATGCGCGTCCCTCGCTGATTATCGTCAAGACCCACATCGGTTTCGGCAGTTCCAAATTTCAGGACAGCTTCAAGGCGCACGGCGCGCCCTTTGGCCCTGAGGAAACGCTGGCCATCAAGAAAAACCTGGGTTGGAAATTTAAAGAGCCGTTCACCGTATCGGAAGAAGCGCGCAGTATATTTATTAACGCCGCCCGCAACGGCGTAACCAGCAATGCCGAGTGGGACAGTCTGCTGCGCAGTTACGCCGGCGAATATGCCGGCATGAAGGAAGAGTGGGATCGCTTTCATGAAAACGTCCTGCCGGAGAACTGGGAAGAATTGCTGCCCTCCTTCCCTCCCGGCGGTAAAGCCATTTCCACACACGCGGCCGGCGGACAAACGCTGGACTCCGTCTCCCGAATACTGGAGAGGATCATCGGTGGTTCCGCAGATCTTGCCCCTTCCACCAAAACCGAGCTTAAGCAACAGGGGCTGTTCGCCCATCCCGATACCGTCCCGCATAATGCAGCTCCTGACGAGCTGCAGGGCTACGCCGGCCGCAATATCGCCTTCGGTGTGCGGGAACACGCCATGGGTGCCATTCTCAACGGCATTGCCGCCCATGGAAGCGGTTTGCGTCCCTTCGGCTCCACTTTTCTGGTCTTTGCCGACTACCTGCGTCCCGCTTTGCGTCTTGCCGCGCTGATGAAACTGCCGGTTGTCCACGTCTTCACCCACGATTCCATCGCGGTGGGCGAAGACGGCCCCACCCATCAGCCCATAGAGCAGATAGCCAGTCTGCGGGCCATTCCCGGCCTGACCGTCATCCGTCCGGCCGATGCCAACGAAACGGTGGAGGCCTGGCGTTATATCCTGACCCACCAGGAGCCGACCGCACTTGTCCTTTCCCGGCAGAATCTGCCGGTTCTCGAGCAGCGCCCCAAGGCTGGCGATGTATCGAAGGGTGCCTACATTCTGGCCGATAGCGACAAAGCCCCCAGTCTTATCCTCATTGCCACCGGAAGCGAGGTGGCACTGGCCCTCAAGGCCTGGCAGCAGCTGACCGCCGAAGGCATCGCCGCAAGGCTGGTCAACATGCCGTCCTGGGAGCTCTTTGAAGCACAACCGCAGAGCTACCGCGAATCGGTGCTGCCGTCCACGGTGCGCAAACGGCTGGCGGTGGAAGCCGGCAGTCCGCAGGGTTGGGAGCGCTACGTAGGGCTGGATGGAGCGATTCTCGGCATGACCGGCTTCGGCGCCTCCGGGCCGGGAGAAACCGTCATGAAAAATTTCGGCTTTACTGTGGAAAATATCGTCAAAAAGGCCAAAACGCTTTAAAACGTTGTCTCTGTAAATAAAAACCGCAGCCGGTTTGAAGCCGGTTGCGGTTTTTTGCGTCAACTTCCGTTTTTTTTCATTTATCCAGAGAGACTATTCCATTTCGATCCAGGAGATGTCACCGCCTCCCTCGCGCAGAACTTCCACCTGATCCCCGACAAGGCTTATTACGGACGAGGGCTCACCGCGCAGAATTCCGCCATCCACTACCATATCCAGCTGTTTTCCAAACACCCGCTCAATTTCCTGCGGATCGCTCAACGAATCCTCGCCGCTGATGTTGGCGCTGGTCGTCACCA
>JAFPZV010000122.1 GCA_017417085.1 Deltaproteobacteria bacterium
CCTCGCCATCCACGGGACGCTTCTGGGCGGACTTTGCCGTCTTCATGGCGTATTGTCTTGCGCAGGAGCGCCCAAAGGGCTCTGGTTGAGACGCCGGAAGATTTCACGGGCGGCCCGGCGGTCGCCTTCCTGGGCGGAACGGGCCAGCCGCGCGATGGTTTCCAGATCGCTTTTGGAGAAGACGTCGCGCAGTTCCTCCAGTGCCTGTGCACAGGTGCCGGACGCGCATAGCCGGTCACGCAGATCCTCCAAGCCATGAAAACGCCGGATCGACTCACCGTCGCGCTGTTCCTCCCCCTCGAAAAAGGCCTTGAGCCGCCCGGCCAGTTCCTCGTCATTGCGCAGCTGCGCCGCCAGGTACTTGATCTGGCGCGAGCGCGCGCTGCCGTTCGCGATACGGGCCGCCAGCCGCACCCCCTGCCTGATATCCTCCGGCAGCCGCAGGCGGCCAAGCTGCGCGGGAGAAAGTTCTACCAGGCGCGAGGCCAGTTTCTCGACCGCAAGTGCCGCCCGTTTCAGCGCCGACTTGTTGGGACGGCCGTCGATGAACATCCGCTCTTCCATGAAAGTCCTCCCTGTAGGAGATAGGCCGGAGGGCCGGGGAAACAACAACTCCCCCACCCGGCTTCACCGGGAGCCCCCTCAAAGAGGGGGCCCACATCTTAAACAATTCTGCCCGCTTGCCCACCCTCTCCGAGGGAGATGGCGCGGAACGCCGGGGGGGGGAGTTGCTCCGCCTCATTCAATGGGATCGATAAAGATCTCGCGGGGGCGGCTGGTGACGTCGGAAGGACCGATGATCCCTTCCCGCTCCATCTGTTCAATGATACGCGCCGAACGATTGTAGCCAATGCGCAGATGACGCTGCAGCATGGAAATGGAAGCCTGCCGGGTACGCGCCACCAGCGCCAGCGCCTCGTCCCACTTCTCGTCGTAGCCGTCGTCTCCCTGCCCGTCAGGATAGCCGCCCTCGCCCGGCGTTTCCAGAATCGATTCGTCGTACTCCGGCGAACCTTGTGTCTTCAGATACTCCACGACCCGTTCCACCTCGCCGTCGGAAACGTAGGCGCCGTGCACACGCTTCAACACGCTGCTTCCCGGTGGACGGAACAGCATGTCGCCGCTGCCCAGAAGGGCCTCCGCGCCCATGACATCCAGAATGGTGCGGGAATCGGTGCGTGATACCACCTTGAAGGAAATACGCGTCGGGAAATTCGCCTTGATTAGTCCGGTGATGACATCCACGCTGGGACGCTGGGTGGCCAAAATCAGATGGATGCCGGCGGCGCGCGCCATCTGCGCAAGCCGGGTGATGGACTCCTCAATCTCGCGTCCGGCCACCATCATCAGATCCGCCAACTCGTCCACAATGATGACGATGTAGGGCAGGTGGCCGTGTTCCAGTTCCGGTTCCGCCTTCTCCGTCATCGCCTCCTCCCCGCTTTCCTCCACCGGGGGAGCGGGCCGCTGTTCCAGTTCCTGGGCTATCTTCTGGTTGTAGCCGTCGATGTTGCGCACCTGCTTGTCGCTCATCAGCTGATAGCGGCGATCCATCTCCCTGAGCGCCCAGGCCAACGCCATGCCGGCCTTCTTGGGATCGGTTACCACGGGCAGCAGCAGATGTGGGATGCCCTCGTAGATGGAAAGTTCCAGCCGTTTGGGATCCACCATGATGAAGCGTACATCCTTGGGAGAAGCATGGTAGACCAGCGAAAGAATCATGGTGTTCACCGAGACCGACTTGCCGCTGCCAGTCGCGCCGGCAACCAGAAGATGCGGCATCTTGGCCAGATCGGCCACCACCGCCTGCCCGAAGATGTCCTTGCCCAAAGCCAGCGGCAGCTTGCTGCCCGCCTGCTGAAAGGCGTCGTTCTCCAGGATGTCGCGCAAAAGCACCATCTCGCGATTCGGATTGGGAATTTCGATGCCCACCACGCCGCTGCCCGGAATGGGAGCCACGATCCGAATGGAATGGGCGCGCAGCGCCATCGTCAAATCATCCTGCAGGCTTGCGATCTTGTTGACCTTTATTCCAGGAGCCGGCAGATATTCGTACATCGTCACCACCGGGCCCGGCTTGACTTCCACCACCTGGCCATCCACATGGAAATCTCCCAGCTTGTTCTCCAGCAGATGGGCGTTCTTCATCAGCACCTCGCGATCCTGCGGCGCCGTGGCGATCTTGGCGAGATCCAGCAGATTCAACGCAGGCGGTTCATAGGCGCCCTCCGATGATGCATCCCTGTTTTGATTCGTTTCCTGCCCATCGGGACGCGCCTTCTTCCCTTTGGCCTTACGCTGAGGCGAAACTTCCGGCGTACAGGAAATCCCGGCAGCATGGGCAGCCGGCATTTGCGATATCTGCGGTGGGGCAATCTCTTCCAGGCCTTCGTCCAGCACCGTTTCGCCCCAGCCTTGCGCCTCCCCCGGCTGCGCTTCCGCGGCCGCCATGCGGCGTTCCTCTTCCTTCTGCTGTTTGCGCCGCAGCTTTTCCTGCTCCCGTTGCTGCTGTTCCTCCCGGCGCTGCGCCTCGCGCTGCAACCGTTCGGCCTCACGCTGTTCATGCCGGAGTTGGCGCTGTTCTTCCTTTTCGGCCTGGCGCGCCGCCCGCCGGGGCGCCCCTGCCTTCCACCACGAGACGGACCGCCCTATCAGCGTGTGCATCCACCACAGAAGTGAAAAGCGTGTCGCAACCAGCAGGGCGATCAGCGCGGTCAGGCCCAGAACCAGCGTGGTGCCATTCACGTTGAGGTACTGCCCGGGCAAGGTTGCCAAAAGATGCCCAAAGGATCCGCCCGCGTCCTTCAGTTTCAGATGCCCGATGGCAAGGTGCGGGCAGCGGAGCGAAAGCAGACCGCACAACGAAAAGACCAGAACGCCCACGGCCAGAATCTTGTGCAGACGAAAGGTGATTTTGCGCAGGAGCAGCAGGCGCAGGGCTATCACCACCGCGGCCAGCGGCAAAAGAAAGGCCGCAAAGCCAAAAGCCTGATAGAGCAAACCGGCAATATGCGATCCGATGCTGCCCATGGCGTTGTAGATTTGCGACGACTGCGCGATCTTGCCGAAAGTGGGATCCCGCAGGTCGTAGCTGTAGAGCGCCATCAGCAGAAAGGCGCCCACGGCCAGCCAGACAAGCGCCGCAATTTCCCGGCGCAAGCAGGTCATGATGCCCAAAGCGGCATCTGGCGTTTTCGTCTCCGGCAAATCCTGCGAAGAATGTTTCGGGGTCAGTTTGGTCATGGTAATCGGATCCTTCAATGACATGCGCAAACCATATCATGCAGGCGATGAGTTGAAGAGATGCCACGGCGTTCCGGGCAAACGCATTCCCTGAAAAAGCATGAACGCCGATCCCGCGGTCAACCCCTGTCAAAGCACGAAAGGTCATTCCCTGCCGCAAGACCGGCGAAAAAGCGCGCCTGGGGGAAGTACCTTCCCCCAGGCAAAAGCACTTGCCGATTACTGCTGCTGTTTGTTCTTCTTGCGCATTTGCAGGAGAAATTCTCCATCCTGCGGGGAAAGGTTGAAACGGATGCTGGCTTCGTCAATCAGCGCGTAACTCCAGTCACCTCCTCCACTTTGTTCGGAAAGCCACTGAATCGCCTTGCGCAGATCCATTCCCTTGGTGCCTTCATCTGCCATGGTGTTTGTTCCTCCTTGTTTTTCGGTTGATAAAAAATCTCGACAATCTCTGATTGGGACTTGTCCAAAAACATTGTATATATGCTGCACTCTACCCGTTTTTTTTCGGTTTGCAAAGGGTGTACCGTTTTTTGATACCAGAGGCAGCAAAGGCTCATCACTTGTCAGGGAGGTTTTTTTGATGGAACTTTCATTGGAACGCATCAACGGCGTCATCGACGATCGCATTGACGAACTGATCGCCCAAACCGGGGCCCATTATCCAGAAATCACACGTGAAATCATCCTTACCGCGCTGAAGGCCGCCATCGAAAGCGACTATCCGCCCGATCTCAAGCTGCTGCGCAACTCCATGCAGGAAATGGGCTACACCAACAAGGTCTTCGCCCCATACCGGCACCGCAAGAAGGTCACCATTTTCGGTTCGGCACGCACCACCCCCGAGGAAAACATCTATCAAAAATGCTGCACCTTCAGCAAACTGTTGGCAGAACGTGGCTATATGGTCATTACCGGCGGCGGCGGCGGCATCATGCAGGCCGGCAATGAGGGCGCCGGCGCGGAGAACTCCTTTGCCGCCAATATCCGGCTGCCCTTCGAGCAGGCAACCAACCCGGTGATGAAGGAAAATCCCCGTTCCATCGTCTACCGCTACTTCTTTACCCGCAAACTGGCCTTCCTCAACGAGGCGCATGCGGTCGTGGGCTTTCCGGGGGGCTTCGGTACGCAGGACGAGGTGATGGAAACGATCACCCTGGTGCAGACCGGCAAAATGGCGCCGGTGCCACTGGTACTCATCGACGACGACAACGGGGATTACTGGGAAAACCTGCTCACTTTCATGAAAAACACCCTGCTCACCAAGGGGCTGATCTCCGGACAGGATTTCGGTCTGTTCACGCTGACACGCGATCCCCTAGAAGCGGTGCAGGTAATCGACGACTTCTACCGTGTCTACCACTCGATGCGTTTTGTGGACGATATGCTGATCGTGCGACTCAACCGCGCCCTGACGGCCGAGCAGGTCGCCATTCTGGAAGAGGAATTTCACGACATCATTGCCAGAGGGCACCTGCACCAGGGCGAGGCCCTGCCGGACGAAAACGATCAGCTGGATCTGATGGACCTGCCGCGCCTGATGTTCCACTTCAATCAACGTTGCTATGGGCTCCTGCATTCGTTCATCCGGCGTATCAACACCTTCTAGGAGAAAAGTGCGAAAGAAGACAGGGCCGCATACAAAGAACAAGTATTGTGAAAGAGCATATCCATCATGAGGATAAAACAGGAAACCGCCTTTACGGGGCGGAGCTTTTCAGTTGCCCTTGAAGAGCATGAGCTGCCGGATGGCCGGCGCGCAAGCTATCATGTGGTGCACTATTCTCCCAGGGGAGCGGTGGCGGTACTGCCGCTCTTCGCCGATGGGCGGGTGGGACTCATTCAACAGTACCGACCATCGGTTGCGAATCTGGTATGGGAAATTCCCGCGGGCAAGGTGGAGCCGGGTGAAACTGCCGCCGATTGCGCCCGCCGGGAGCTCCGCGAGGAGATCGGCTACCAGGTCGATCAACTTCAACCGCTGGGACGGGTTCACAACGCACTCGGCATGACCGACGCGCAGGTGCAGCTGTTCGCGGCCCAAGTAACCGCCCGGGACAGGCAACAGACGGAAGACGACGAATTTATCCGCCTCGTTTGCGTGCCCTGGGCCGAAGCCCTGGCGATGGTAAAAAACGGCGTCATCAGCGACTCCAAGACCATTCTGGCGCTGCTCCTCTACGAACGGGAGCGCCCGGCATGACCACATCATCTTTCGGAGAAAAGGGTGCGGAATGCCTCTGGAAGCTGCGCTGGTTTGTCATAGCGAGGGAGCGCATCGGCGATCTGCGCTGCATTCTCGAAGCGTACGACGGTCTGGCGATGCTGCGCACACTGGATCCGCATCAGGCGCTGGTGGAAGTGGGCTATCCAGCCTTGCGCGCACGGGATGCGGAAGAGTTGCTCAAGGCTCTGGAACATGAAATCGGCCTTGAGGAAACCGGCTGTCCTCCCCATCGTCCCGAACTTTAGAGGGAAACTGCTTTCACGGGGTTTCAACGACGATCCGGCAATTTTCGGGGACTTTTCCGGTTTCAGCAAAGGATTTGAAGGATCTCCATGTCAACGTTTTCCTATGCGGATTTCAGGGCGGTGGAACTTTCCGACCGGGCCATTTTGGAGTCCGTACTTTCGGTTTCCGACGAACGAAGCTGCGAATTCTGCTTTGTCAATCTCTACGCCTGGGGGCAGTCCTGTGGCACCCATTGGCAGGAGTACAACGGGAAACTCTGGTTCCATCTCAAACGCTCCGATGAACTGTTGGTGGCGGGAGAACCGACGCTGCAGGATCTGCGGGAAGTCTCCGCAGAACTGCGGCGGCAGGGCTTTACAGGACGCTTTGGCCAGATACGGGAGAAGACCCTTGCGGCAATGCCTGGCGTACACGCCAGCTTTGAGGTGCGGACAATGGAAGAGGCACGCTGGGAATACATCTATGACGGGGAGGAACTGGCGCATATGCAGGGGGTAAAATTCTCCACGCTCCGTCACC
>JAFPZV010000123.1 GCA_017417085.1 Deltaproteobacteria bacterium
AGTTGGATATAGTATATATGAAATTGCCTTTTTCGTCAAGGGGTGTTTATCGGTTCATCTCCGCCCAATGCAGCGCGCCGTCCACAGCGCGATGCCAACCCACAAGCAATTGATCCCGATGGGCCTGGGACATTTGCGGCTTGAAGGAATCCGCCACATGCCATCCGGAAGCAGTTTCATTTAAATCTTTGTACATGCCAACTGCCAGTCCAGCCAACAGGGCAGCGCCTAACGCCGTAGTTTCCAGCACAGCTGGCCGCTGCACGGGCACGCCCAGCAAATCAGCCTGGAACTGCATCAGCAGCTGGTTGGCACTGGCTCCGCCATCTACACGCAGAGCGGCGCTTGACTTACCGCAATCCTGAGCCATGGCGGAAAAGAGATCTCGGCTCTGATAGGCGATACTTTCCAGCGCCGCGCGGACGATGTGCGCGCGGCCTGTGCCGCGGGTCATGCCAACCAAGGTGCCCCGGGTGTACATGTTCCAATAGGGTGCGCCAAGCCCGGTAAAGGCAGGCACCAAATATACTCCGCCAGTGTCTGGCACGGAGGCTGCAACCGGCTCGCTCTCCGCTGCGGAAGAAATCATGTGCATTTCGTCCCGCAGCCATTGGATGGTTGCCCCGCCCATAAACACGCTGCCCTCGAAGGCGTAGGTGGGTTTACCGTTCAGCCCCCAGGCCATGGTGGTGAGCAGTCCGCAATTGGAGAGGCGGAAGTTTTCACCCGCATTCATCAGCATAAAGCAGCCGGTACCATAGGTGTTTTTGACATCGCCCTCTTTGAAGCACGCTTGGCCGAACAAAGCTGCGTGCTGGTCACCTACAAGGGCAGCAACGGGGATTCTTTCTCCCAGTAAATCTTCCCGCAGCATCCCAACCACGTGAGCGGTGTCTACCACTTCGGGCAGGATCTCCCGGGGAATGTCCAGGATGGACAACAGCTCGTCGTCCCATTCCTGGGTGTGCAGATTAAACAGCATGGTGCGGCCCGCATTGGTGGCATCGGTCACGTGGGGATGGCCTTCCACCAGGTGCCAGGCTAGAAAGCTGTCCACGGTGCCGAAGCAAATTTCGCCCTTCTTTGCCCGCTCTCGCAGGTTCAGCTCGTCCAGAAGCCATTTGATTTTGCTTCCCGCAAAATAAGCGTCCGGAACCAGACCGGTCTTTTCCCGAATCATATCGCTGTAACCATCAGCGACCAATTGCTCTATAATCGGTGCGGTTCGACGGCATTGCCAAACAATGGCGTTATACAGACACGCCCCTGTTTCTCTCTCCCATAGGAACGTGGTTTCACGCTGATTGGTGATCCCGATGGCTGCGATTTCCTTGGGATCAATTTCTGCTTTGCGCACAGAGGCGCGGAGGGCTTCGATCTGAGTGGACAGAATGTCGGCTGGGTCATGTTCCACCCAGCCGGGATGCGGGTAATGCTGGGGAAACTCCTGAGCCGCTGTTGAAACCATGTGTCCCTCCAGCGTAAAAACGACCGCGCGGGAGCTGGTCGTACCCTGATCCAGAGCAATCAAATAACGTTTGTTCATCATGGAGAAAACCTCCTCAATTCAGATCAATTCTTTCCATTTAGTTTACCATAATTTTTAAAACAATTCAACTCAATTGGGAAAATTGTTGCCGGCCATGACAAAATGGTACAGAAAAAACCTCCCGATTTCTCGGGAGGTTTGGAATTGTATAATGGAAAATGATCGAATCAGGCTTTGCCGTTGCAGCCCAGCACGTCCACGATCTTGTGGCGCACCATGTCGCGCAGCGCAGCTCGGGCGTCGGTGAGATACTGACGGGGGTCAAAGTGATCGGGATGCTCAACGAAGTGCTTGCGGATCATGGCGGTGAAGGCCAGACGCAGGTCGCTGTCGATGTTGATCTTGCAAACAGACATGGTGGCCGCTTTGCGCAGCTGTTCTTCGGGGATACCCACGGCGTCGGGCATCTTTCCGCCGTATTCGTTGATGATCTTCACGAATTCCTGGGG
>JAFPZV010000124.1 GCA_017417085.1 Deltaproteobacteria bacterium
CTCCTTCGCCGCACAGATGTACGGCCGCCCGCAGGACCGCATCTACCACGTGCTGGTTCCGCCGGAATTCGAAAGCTGCCGGGATTTCTGGTATCCGCCCAGGACGCCCCGCCTGCTGGAACTGCGCGACAGGGCGGGCATTCCCTTCCTGCGCAGCACCAGTCACGCGGTAGTGCGGCTGCTGGCCGTGCCCTTCCTGCCGCTGCGCGGGCATATCGAACGCAGCGCGCCAGAGCTGCTGGCCACGCCGCCGGAGAGCTCCGGCGGACTGCTTGCCGCCCTGGTGCGGGACGAGGAGCGCGTCTTTGTGGTTTCTCCGGCAAAGGGCTGCATCTCCTGCGGCCCCCTGGGCATGGACATGCACCCGGCACGGCTGGTGCTCCTGGCCTTTTTCTGCGAAAAGCGGCTGGAGAACAATCAACCGCCGCCCGGCGACGATACAAGCTGCCCGCCCTGGTTTCTGGGCATTGAGGAAATCTTCGCCTGCCAGCGGCGCCTCACCGCGCTGTACGAAGCCATCCGGGGCAGAAAGCCCGGTTCCATGAGCAGCACCGGCATCACCAACCTGAACGCAAACAACTTCAACTCCTACAAATCCCGCATCCGGCGGGAACTGGTGAAACATTTCGGAGCACCCGGCGAACAGCTCGCTATCTGCTCCCGGGGCACAAGGCCCCATACCCGCTACGGCCTCATGATCGAACGCGGGCGGCTGCGGCTGGAGTGGTAAATGAGCGGTAAAGTTTTATTTCTGACGGACTGCAACGTTGCAAACGTTGTTTTTTCCAAGAGGGAACGGCATCATGCAGAATTCCCTGCCAACCGGTTGAGGAGAATTTCATGGCAAAGGTCTTCGTGAGTTTTCTCGGCACAGGTTCGGATGTGAAAAACCCCGGTTATGACGAAGCCAGCTACAATTGGCCCGGTGAATCGGAAACAGTGGTCAGGGCGCATTTCGCGCAAAGCGCCATCCTGAAAATCCTTGAGGAAAAGGCGGAAGGCAATGGCCCGGTGGACAAGGTCGTTATCTTCTGCACCAAAGATTCTGAGGAGAAGCACCTGCAACTTTTACGGAACGAGCTTCAAATCCATCTGGCCAGTCCGCCCAAACTAATTGTCCCCAATCCCCCGGTGCCGACCGACATGAGCGCCGCCAATCAGTGGGGATGGTTCGAACAACTGCTGAAAGTGGTTGATCAGGGAGACTCCCTGATCATTGATTTCACCCACGGAATGCGGGCAGTACCCATCGTGTTTGCCAGCGCCATCGGCTTTTTGCAACGGGCCAAAGGCGTCACTTTGGCCCATGCTCTCTACGCCTGGTACGACCGGAAAAGGACGGACAGCCCGCACCCCATTGTTGATATGCGGGATTTCTACGTGATCAACGACTGGGCCGAGGCCGTGTCCCGGCTTACCGATGACGCCGACACCCGCAAACTGGCGGAACTGGCCGCCTCCACCGAGGTTGAGGCCCTGCGCTTCCTGAACAACAAAGAGTTGATTCATGCCTTTGCCGAGATGACCGACTGCATCCGCAATGTTGACATCAACCACGTGGGCGAGAAAGTGGGCGCAGCACTGGATAAAATTGAACAGGCCGAAAAACGGGCTACTGGCTCCGCCCAGGTAATGCTGCATCTGGTGCGGGATAAGTTCGGCATTTTGGGCACCTCGCCCAGCGGCCGCTATGACAGGGCCTATTTCGACAGTCAACTGGAACTTGTCCGGGTACTGCTGGAGCACCGGCTGTTTATGCAGGCCTACACCGCCATGCGCGAGCTTTTGGGCTCCGTGGGGATGGCGGGCTTGCCGGAAGGAGAGTACGCCGTGGAACAACTGACCAGCAAGAAAGCCAGACGGTACCGTGAACGCTTTGCGGAGGCTTTTGTTGGAATGTTGCAAACGCCCAGAGAAAAATGGGATGTCCCGCCGCCGGAACAAGGCGACGCATCCCAACGCGATCCCGCAAGAGACCGGCTGACATTGAAACCCTGGTTTGACACGCTGGAACAGTCCGGCATCATTACAGAAGAAGCCAGGGCGCTGGTCAAGGATATGACCAAGATCCGCAACGGCTTCGACCATGCCTGGACAGCCCATGCAGGCGTGGAACAGGATATTGAGGCTGCGGGGCGCAAACACCTGGTCCTGCTCAAAGAACTCGTCGCACGTATGGCTGAACAGAAGCTGCTTTCATAAATAAACAAACAAAGGAG
>JAFPZV010000001.1 GCA_017417085.1 Deltaproteobacteria bacterium
CTATGTCGGCACGCAGAGCAACTCCCTTCCTCCGGGCAGTATGAGGTGGCCCGTGCCGGAGTATTGCTGGTCGCGGTGGCGTTCGGCAGCAAAGCGCCAGGCGGTTTGAAGTGTATCGGTATTGAGAGTGTTCATAGGGAGCTCCGGAAAAAAGTCTGTGCAAAAGAGTGAGGCGTTTCCTTGAATTTGGACGAATATGATACCTTATCCCAGGTTGCGGAAGGAAAACGAAAATGGCAAAACGAAAGCATCACGCGCCATCAAGGCCAAGGGGACCCGGCTTCCATAATCGAGTTATCATGGCTGAAAAGTTGATGAACAAAGAAAATCACCCATAAAGCGGTAAAGTTCATGCGACCTGAAATCGCCTTTTTCGACATTGACGGCACGCTGCTTGAGTTCGGCGCGAAGCATATCAATCCCCTTGTAACAGAGGCACTTTGCCGGCTGCAGCGCAAGGGATGCCGGATTTTTCTGGCCACAGGCAGAGCGCCTTATATGTTGCCCTTTTCCGGGGAGATGCCGTTTGACGGGCTGATGTGCTTCAATGGCTCCCTGGCCTTCAATGCAACAGGAACCATTTTCGCTAATCCCTTGGATGTCCTCGACACCAGAACCGTCTTTCTCAATGCGGAAAATCTCGGCACACCCGTCATCGTCGCCACGGACAAAGACAGGGGATACACCTGCAGCAATGGCGATTTGGAAGACTATCTGCGGTTTTCCCCCTATCCCTGTCCTCCGTTTGACCACACAAGAAAACAACATGACGCCATCTATCAGCTAACCGTGCCGACATGTGTGGACATCGGGGCGCAACTGTTGCGCGGTACATCCTTCCTTGCCGTCGTGCGCTGGTGCGACCGGGCGCTCGACATCATTCCGAAACATTGCGGAAAAGCCGGGGCAATGCAAAAAATTCTGGAACATTATGCGATAAGCCGGGAAAATGTCCTTGCCTTCGGTGACGGCGGTAACGACATCGAGATGCTTCAATACGCGGGTGTGGGCGTTGCGATGGGAAACGCCCCGGATGCCGTCAAGGCATCGGCGGATTATGTCACGGCCGCATGCGCCGATGCGGGCGTATGGAGCGCCCTGGTGGATCTGGGCTACATATGAGCGGCTGTTCATTTGCCGAGCAAGTTGTGTGGCCCCTGTTCCCTTTCGGGAAGATCTCCTCCTTCTTCTATGGAGTTTTGCAGCCTCTTCTTTCCTCGTGCCGTTTCCAAACGCTTGGGTAAAAAAAGGCGGACCGCCTTTTATTAGCAACCCGCCTTTCCGAAACTAATCATCGGTTTACCGCAACTGCAGCAACCCGCAGGAATTGTTTCAAACTTTACAGATTACAGCGCCGGAACTACCGCGCCGGCATATTTCTCATTCATGAACTTCTTGATTTCCTCACCCTTCAGCACCTCCACCAGCGTTTTCAGCTCGGGACGGTCGTCACCCTCGCGCGCCGCTATGATGTTGGCATAGGTTGAGGCTGCCATGGAATCCGCCGCTTCCACCGCCAGCGCATCTTTCACCTTCAAACCACCCAGAATGGCGTAGTTGCCGTTGACGATGGCAACATCCGCATCCGGCAGGGAACGCACCAGTTGAGCCGCTTCCAGCTCCTCGATCTTGAGTTTCAAAGGATTCTTCACGATATCCAGCCGGGTGGCGGTCAGTCCTGCGCCCTCTTTCAGCTTGATCAGGTTTTTCGCCTGCATCAGCAGCAGTGCCCGCGCCTCGTTGGTGGTGTCGTTGGGAACCGCCACAATCGCCCCTTTTTTCAGGGAATTCAGCGTCTTGGTACGACCGGCATAAATCCCGAACGGTTCATAGTGAATCGCGCCGACGGAGACCAGTTTCGTGCCCTTCTCCTTGTTGAAATCATCCAGATAGGGCTTGTGCTGGAAGTAGTTGGCGTCCAGATCGCCGCTTTCCAGCGCCATGTTGGGCTGCACATAATCGGAATACTCGATGATCTTGAGTTCAATGCCCTTCGCCTTGAGCAAAGAAGCCGCCGCCTGCAGAATTTCCGCGTGTGGAGTGGGCGACGCGCCAATCTTGATGGTTGCCGCATGGGCCGCGAAGATCGGCATGAGCGCCATCGCCAGAACAACTGCCAAAAACCGTTTCGCCATGATCCTTTCTCCTTTTCGTGTTTTCTTCCTTCATGAAAAAAGCGGCCCGGGAAAAATCTCCTTGGAGGCCGCGACCCAAAACCGTTTCTCTTTAAAAAGCTTTACAGCCGCTTGTCGCTGCGCCGGGAAAGCCGGGTTCCCGCCTCCTGAAAGATCTGGACGATGATGATCAGCAGGACGACCGTGGCAAACATGATCCCGGTCTGATAGCGGTTGTACCCGTACATGATGGCCAGCTTGCCCAGGCCGCCGCCGCCAACCGCCCCCGACATGGCGGAATAGCCCAGGATGGTGGTGGCAGCAATGGCGCAGCCGTTGATGAGCGAGGGCCTAGCTTCCGGCAGCAGCACCTTCCAGACGATCTGCCATACCGAGGCTCCCATCGACTGTGCGGCTTCCACTACTCCCTTGTCCACCTCCAGAAGCGACGACTCCCCCAGACGCGCGACGAAAGGCGCCGCGGCTATCACCAGCGGCACAATGGTCGCGTTGTTGCCGATGGTGGTGCCCACTATCAGCCGGGTTATGGGAATCACCGCGATCATCAGGATCAGGAAGGGAAAGGAACGCGTCAGATTCACCACCACATCCAGCACCCTGAACAGGCTGGGACGCGGCTGGATGCCGTCCGGACGCCAAATCACCAGCGCGATGGCCATCACCACCCCGAACACATAGGAAAAAAATGTCGAAACCAGCGTCATGTAGAGCGTATCCACCGTCCCTTCGATCAGCATCTCGACAATCGCCTTGTCAAACATTCGTTATCTCCTCCACTTCGACTCCCTGCGCCCGGGCGTATTCGATCATTTTCCTGCGTGCCTTTTCATCCGAAGGCAGCTGCAGCACGATTTGCCCGAAGGCGCATCCGTTGATGTCGCGGGTATCGGCGAACATGATGTTGACCGGCATATGCGTCTCCAGTACCAGACTGGAGACCACCGGCGCAAAGGACGAGGTGCCGTTGAAGACCAGTCGGTAGAGGCGATCCTGGTGCATCTCCCCGTTCACCTCGCCGTCCGGCATGACCAGCCGGCGGGCCTCCTCGGTGCGCGGTCGCAAAAAGACATCCGCCACCGTGCCGCTTTCAACGATATGCCCATGCCCAATGATGGCGACCCGGTCACAGATCCGGGTGATGACCTTCATTTCGTGGGTGATGATGATCACGGTGATGCCCAGACGGCGGTTGATATCCTTAATAAGTGCCAATATCGACTCGGTGGTATTGGGATCCAGCGCCGAGGTGGCCTCGTCGCACAGGAGCACCTTGGGATCGCTGACCAGCGCGCGGGCGATGGCGACGCGTTGCTTCTGCCCGCCGGAAAGCTGCGAGGGATAGGAGGCAACGCGATCGGCAAGTCCCACCAGTTCCAGAAAGGACTGCGCCTTCTGGCGGGCCTCGTCACGTTTCACGCCCGCAAGTTCCAGCGGGAAGCAGACGTTTTCCAGAGCGGTGCGCTGCATCAGCAAATTGAACTGCTGAAAGATCATCCCGATCGAGCGCCGCGCCTGCCGCAGTTCCCGGTCCGGCAGCGTACACATGTCCTTTCCGTCAAAGATGACGCTTCCGGAGGTGGGACGCTCCAGCATGTTGATGCACCGTACCAGCGTGCTCTTTCCCGCGCCGCTCATGCCGATGATCCCGAAAATTTCTCCCTGTTCCACCGTCAGATTGACGTCATCCAGCGCGCATACCGGCGCGTTTTTGCTCTGAAACGCCTTGCCCAGATGTCTGATTTCAAGAATTGGCCCGGCCATTATCTCTTCCGTCTTTTTTATCGTTAAGCTTCCATCCCCGGAGAAAACATTTCCCCAAGGGGCCGGAAGCGTTGCCGCAATCTTACTCCACCGTCACGCTCTTGGCCAGATTGCGCGGCTGATCCACGTCTGTGCCCTTGAGGACCGCGATATGATAGGCCAGAAGCTGCAGGGGGATGGCTGTCAATACGGGCAACAGGTCGTCGTGTGCCTCGGGTACCGTCAGAACCGCGTCCGCCGACCTGGCAAGCACCGCATCCTCCCGGTCCGTTATCACGATGATGCGCCCACCGCGCGCACGCACCTCCTCCATGTTGGAGAGCGTCTTCTCGAAAACCGCATTGTAGGGAGCCAGCATCACCAACGGCATCCGCTCGTCGATAAGCGCGATCGGGCCATGTTTCATCTCGCCCGAAGGATAACCCTCCGCATGGATATAGGAGATCTCCTTCAGCTTGAGCGCGCCCTCCAGCGCAATCGGATACTGATTGCCACGCCCCAGATA
>JAFPZV010000125.1 GCA_017417085.1 Deltaproteobacteria bacterium
ACAGCTTCCCTTCCCTTCGCCGCCGCCGACTTTCAGGTCGATACCCTCGAAGATGAAATCCATGTGGACGCGCTGTGCTGCCATCTGCTGCGGCACTTTTATAACAAATGTGTCGAAGATGGAGGAACTCCGGAAGAAGCGGGCAAAAAGGCGCGGGGCGCCGACTACTTTCTGCGGGATTTCATGATTGCCGACCGGCGCAAAAACATCTTCGAGGTGGAAGCGCAAGACATCACGGCCTTTGCCGGCAACTGGTACATCGTGCGCAACCTGGAACCGAACATGGCGGAGCTGCAGGAAATTCTCGCGGGTGTCGACGCCTTCTACCGTTTTTGCCGGGATGGGGGATGCATCGGCGAGACAGCCTACCCGCCCCTGAGCACAGCATGCGGTAAAACGGAATACTACCGTCAGCGCATTGATTCATTCTGGGAAATCACCGACGACGGCTACTTTGCCTGGAACGCCGAATGTCCCCTGCCCCCCCACAAAGAGGAAGATTCCATATGAGTTCAGAATTCATTTCCGACATCTTCACGGGAAAAGAAATCAGCCTTTTTCATACGTGGCGCTGGATTCGTCGGGATTTCGCCGGGGAATTCCAAAAGCTGACGGAGGAAGGCGCCGACCGAATGGATTCCGGCAATCCGGTCATCTGGAAAACGCGGCACAAGTATACGCTCCGGATCCGGACCTGCACCGGACGCCCCGTCGCATTCAAGCGGCACCACACACTGCGGCTGTTTCGCTATCTCTACTATCCCACGCCGACGACGCGCGAGGCGCTCAACTATCAGCGTCTGCAGCAGATCGGCCTGCCGATGGCAAAACTGCTCGCCGTTGGAGACGTCCGCCACTTTTTCCGCCCGGAATCAAGTTTCCTCGTCACGGAATTCGAGGAAAACACCCTGGACGGCGGGGTCTTCTGTCCCGGCAGGGAGATGGAGCATGAAACAGCATGGCGCGACGAGTTCTGCCATCAGAATTTCCGGATGATCGCGAAACTGCACGATGCCGGGTACAAGCACCGCAATTTCACCCCCCGCAATGAACTGTGGCGCAAGCGGGAAAGTCCCGGCAGCAGCGGCAACGAATTGGAGATCATCTGGATCGACGTCGCCTCCTGCCAGCGTGTGCCGGGCATCCTGCTCCGCAAGGCCATACCGGACGATCTTGCAAAATTCCTGCGCTTTTTCCAGTTTGAACCGGAAAAGTACCGGGAATTCCTGCAAACCTACTGCGAGTCGGCCACTGTAAAACGTTTCGACCCCCCAAAACTTTTTCATGAAGTGCGGAGCCGCCTGGAAAAATACCGGGGAAAAAAAGAACGCCAAAGTACTGGCACGCAGAAAGACCAAAAGAGCTGAAAATGGACCTGAATACCCGGAAGAAAACCGGAAGTCCAAGTTTTGAGCCTGCGGAGGAATCCCCCGAAGCGCCCTGCCCCCTGCCCTTCGTCCCCCAGGGCGCGACCCGCCGGATCTGCGTGGCGGGCGGACGGGACTTTCACAACTACAAGGTGCTTGCCGCCGTTTTGACGCAGTACCTGAGTGAGTCCACGGAAAAGGCGGCCATCGTCTCCGGCGGCGCCAACGGCGCGGACGCACTGGGAGAACGCTACGCCAGAGAGCACCGGATGGAACTGCACATCTACCCCGCGGAATGGCAAACCTACGGGAAACGCGCCGGTTTCATCCGCAACGCCGCCATGGCGCACATTGCCGACGAGCTTGTGGCTTTCTGGGACGGGCGCTCACGCGGCACCTGTAACATGATCGAACAGATGCTGCGCCTTGGCAAACCGGCCGCCGTCTTCGACTACGACGGTCATCCGCGCCTTCTGCCCCGGCAAATCGACCTGCCCTTGTGAAGCTTCCCAAAAATTTCAGGCACTGAGGGAAAAAATTCTTTCCCTCAAGAAAAAAAACCTTATTTCTGGTCAAAAGCTCCAAACTCCTTTATACTGTTTTTCTCGTCCGCCAGCAGACTCAAAGGCGCAGGGTGGAGATGCGCATACTTTTCGCCAGGGAGTCACGTTTACCATGCGCGCTTTCTTTTTCATCATTCTTGTGCCGCCTACCTATCTGGCCCTGCGGATTCTCATTCGCGGCAAGGGATCCGCCTGGCAGCGCTGGCTTGCCGTGCTGGGACTGTATCTGGTCTCCCAGGTCTACACCATTGATTCCACCTTCTTCAGCAGCCTCGCCGGACCGGATATCCCGGCCTGGCTGCTGCTGCTCCAGCTCTGGCTGTTCACGGCGCTCATCATTTTCTTTCTCTGCACCGTCTTTCTGGACATCATCAGCCTGGTACGGCTGCTGCACGCCCGACTCTTCTCAAAACGGGACGTAACCGTCGCACCGCCTGTCCCGGACGATACCCCGCTTGCAAGCCGCCGCGCCTTCCTGAAGGGCGGCGTCCAGTCGGCGGCCTGCCTGCTGGGCGCGCCGTTCTTTTCCCTGGGCGCTTCGGGATTCGGCCTGGTCAAAGGCACCGCCATCCCCAAAGTGCATCCCATGGAGCTGTTCCTGCCACAGCTGCCCGCCGATCTGGACGGTTTCAAAATAGCCCATCTCTCCGATATCCACGTCGGCCCGCTCACCAGCATCAACTGGGTACGGCAGATGGTGGCCGACACCAATGCCGCCCACCCCGATCTCATCTGCCTGACCGGCGATCTGGTC
>JAFPZV010000126.1 GCA_017417085.1 Deltaproteobacteria bacterium
CCACTTCGGCAGTGCGTTGATTTTTATATGCGTAGCGCCTCCGAATGTCAAGGGAAAAGCCCACGAAGAATTTCATTTGTCCGCAGGCGAACTGGCTTCCGGTGCCTGCTGCTTTTCAGGTGCAGGGGCATCCGCAGCTTTTTCGTTTTCCGCCGCCTGAGCCTTCTCCCGCTCGGCAACCCGTTTCTGAATCGCCTCGACACTTGCGGAAGTGGTTGCATCCGTAGCTGGCGCGGCCTTCGTTTCGGTATCTACAGCTTTGGCAGCCGGTTCCTGCCGGGCTTCGGCAGCCGGATTTTCCTCAGATTGCGCGGTTTTTTCCTGCTCTGGGGCTGCGCCTGCCTCATCCGCTTTTTCTGAAACAGCCGGAGCGCTTTCGGCCGTTTTTCCCGCTTCCGTGGCATCAGCCGCTGCTGCCGCCGGTTCGGAATCATCCTTTGGTTCGGCGGCTGCCGGTTCCTCCGCCGGAGTTTCCGCTGCCGGGGCTTCTGTGGCCGCCGGAGTTTCCGTAGCGGCTGGCTCTTCCGTCGCTGCCGGAGTTTCTGGAGCAGCTGGAGTTTCCGTAGCTGCCGGGGCTTCCGTAGCGGCTGGCTCTTCCGTAACTGCCGGAGTTTCTGAAGCGGCTGGAGTTTCCGCAGCGGCCGGCGCTTCCTTGGTTGGCAGTTTCTCGGGCATGATGCTGCTCATCTGAGGCTGTTTGGAGACGTAGCTCAGCCACAGCGTGGTCAGCATGAAGATGACGGCGATAATGGTGGTCATCCGCCCCATGAACGATTTGCCGCCACTGGCGCCGAAAACCGTATTGCTGGCGCCCGCGCCAAAGCTTGCGCCTATTTCGGCGCCTTTGCCGCCCTGGATCAGGACGACGCCGATAAGGCACAAACAAACCAGAACATGGATGATGGTCACAAAAGTTGTCATAACGTTCCTCTTTTTATCGTGAAAAAATAAATTGCCGGATATCTTGATCCGTTCGCCGCCCTCTTTAGCACAGAAAAGCCGTGGGGAAAAGCCGCTTGTTGCCTGTCACATGCCCAGCGCGTTGCGGATAAGCGCCAGAAAATCCTCCGCCTTGAGGCTTGCACCGCCAACCAGCGCACCGTCGATATCCGGTTCCGCCAAAAGCGCGGCGATATTGTCCGGCTTGACGCTGCCGCCGTACAGAATGGGGATGATCTTCGACGCTTCTCCGCCGAAGTTCCGATCCAGCATGTCACGGAGGAAACAGTGTACTTCCTGGGCCTGATCCGGCGTTGCGGTTTTGCCCGTTCCTATGGCCCAGACCGGCTCGTAGGCAAGCGTGATCTGCTGGGAAACGCTGGCGGGTACCCCCAGGAAACATTCTTTCAGCTGTTTGCTCAGTACGTTGAAGGTTTTCCCTTTCTCCCGTTCCTCCAGTGTTTCGCCGACGCAGAGGATCACGTGCAGATCCGAACCGATGACGGCACGTACCTTGCGGTTGATGAAGTCATTGCTTTCGTTCAGCAGCTGCCGGCGTTCGGAATGGCCGACAATCACGTACTGGCAACCGGCGTCCCGCAGCAGAAGCGGGGAAACTTCGCCGGTGAAGGCGCCGCGGGCTTCAGGATAGCAGTTTTGGGCGGCCAGGGCTATGGGGCTGGACTCAATCACTTCTCTGACAGCGGCCAGAGCGGTGAATGGCGGCGCAATCGCCACGTCCACTTCCATATCCGGGGTAACGCCCTCGACGATTTTTTGGGCGAGGGCGCTTGCCGCATCAATGCTTTTGTTCAGTTTCCAGTTGCCGGCGATAAATGGTCTGCGCATGGACTTCTTGCTCCTCCTTTAGAGTTCTTATGCTCATTTACAGTTTGTCGTTCAATGCCTGGATGCCGGGCAGCTTCTTTCCTTCCAGAAATTCCAGTGAAGCGCCGCCGCCGGTGGAGATGTGGGTCATGCGATCCTCCAGGCCGGAGCGTTTGACCGCCGCCATGGAATCGCCGCCGCCGATGATGGTGACCGCGCCGGAATCGGCAAGCGCCTTCGCGATGGCAAAGGTACCTCCAGCGAAGGTGGCGTTTTCAAAGACGCCCATCGGGCCGTTCCAGACCACGGTCTGGGCTTTCGCGATAACGTCGGCGTAGCGTTTGACGGTTTTGGGGCCGATGTCCAGACCCATTTCGTCCTGAGGAAAGGCGCTGTTGTCGTAGGTATGCGCCTCGCTACTTTCCGGATCGCTTCCCGTCAGATGATCTTCCGGCAGCAGGACGGTCACGTTCTGGGCCCGGCTTTCCGCCAGCAGATCGCGCGCCAGTTCAAGCTGATCTTCCTGCACCAGCGAGCGTCCCACCTCAAGGCCTTCCGCCTTCAGGAAGGTGTAGGCCATGCCGCCGCCGATGAGCAGCGTATCCACCTTTTTGATGAGGTTGTGGATGACTGGAATCTTGTCTTTCGCCTTGGCACCGCCCAGAATGGCCACGAAGGGATGCGCCGGCTCGGTAAGCGCCTGGCCAAGGTAGCGGATCTCGTCTTCCATCAGGAAGCCGGCCACCGCCGGATTCAGCAGATGTGCCACCCCTTCGGTGGAGGCATGGGCGCGGTGCGCCGTGCCGAAGGCATCGTTGACATAGGCATCGGCCAGCTTGGCCAGTTCACGGCTGAAGGCCGGATCGTTGAGTTCCTCTTCCGGATGGAAGCGGACATTTTCCAGAAGCAGCACGTCGCCGTTTTTGAGCGCGTCCACCATCTTCCGGGCTTCGGGCCCGATGCAGTCGGGGGCAAGCGGCACCTCGCGTCCGAGGAGCTCGCCCAGCCGGCGGGCAACCGGCGCCAGCGTGTATTTGGCATCAACCTTTCCCTTGGGACGGCCCAGATGGGAGGCCAGAATCAGTTTGCCGCCCTGCTGAAGGATGTGTTTGACTGTCTTGAGCGCAGCCACGATGCGGGAGTCGTCGCTGACCTGGCCATCGGCGATGGGCACGTTGAAATCGACCCGGCACAGCACCCGTTTCCCGCCGAGATTCACGTCGTTCAGGGTCATCTTGTTGTACATGATTTTTCTGTCTCCTTATTTTTTGAAAGTACACCGCAAAAACATGAAAAAAGCGGGAAAGGCTTTTTATTTCGCTTCCCCGCTTTATTTTAAGAATTAACCGGCGATTCTGATGATCAGATCGACAACTCTGCAGGAATACCCCCATTCGTTGTCATACCAGGCGAAGACTTTGGCCATGTTGCCATCAATAACGCGGGTGTTGCCGGCGTCAAAGATGGACGAGGCGTCGTTGCCGTTGAAGTCGCTGGAAACCAGCGGCAGATCGCAGTACTCAAGAATGCCCTTGAGCGGACCGGAGGCGGCATTTTTCATCGCGGCGTTGATCTCCTCGACGGTGGCCGGCTTTTTCAGCTCGACGACCAGATCCACCAGGGAAACGTTGGGGGTCGGCACCCGGACCGCCAGACCGTCAAGTTTGCCCTGCAGATGCGGCAGCACCAGTCCTACCGCCTTGGCTGCGCCGGTGCTGGTGGGAATCATGGAGAGACCGGCGGCGCGGGCGCGGCGCAGATCCTTGTGCGGCAGATCGAGAATGCGCTGATCGTTGGTATAGGCGTGAATGGTGGTGATCAGTCCACGGACGATACCAAAGGAATCATCCATTACCTTGGCGACCGGTGCCAGGCAGTTGGTGGTGCAGGATGCGTTGGAAATGACGAAATGCTTGGCCGGATCAAAGTCCTTGTCGTTGACGCCGACCACAAAAGTGCCGTCGACCTCTTTGCCGGGAGCGGTAATGAGGACCCGTTTGGCGCCGGCGGCCAGATGCTTGGCCGCGTCATCGCGTTTGGTGAACTTGCCGGTGGCTTCAACCACGATCTCCACTCCCAGTTCCTTCCAGGGGAGTTTGGCGGGATCGAGTTCCTTGCTGATGCGGATTCTTTTGCCATTCACGATGATGGCGTCCTCTTCGGCGCTGATTTCAGCGTTGAAGATGCCATGCACCGAATCGTACTTGAGCAGATGCGCAAGTGTTTTGGCATCGGTCAAATCGTTGATGGCGACGATGTCCACTCCTCCTGTCGCCAAAGCTCTGCGCAGAACCAGCCGCCCGATGCGGCCAAACCCGTTGATCGCGACTTTTGGGGCCATAGCTTTTCCCTTTCCGTATGTGGGGTTAAGAATCGAAGCGACAAAAACGTCCTTCTTCAAAGAAAACTATCACCTTTTTCCGCTATCGTGAATGATAAAATGTTTTTTATCTGTTTGTCTTTCGTGACGGGGGCGGATTGGAAAACCGGCGAAGATTGTCCTTTGACCGGCGATATGCTATGACACGAGCGTTTTTGCCCGATGGATGCGAAAGCGAAATGTTTTTCAGGACGGTTGAAAGGGGACGGCGCGATTGAGAGTGGCAATGCTGGCAAGCGGCAGTACGGGCAATTCCGTGCTGGTCGAGGCGGACGGACGGCGGCTTCTCATCGATGCGGGCCTTTCGGCTCGTGAACTGGCGCGGAGGCTTGCGCAGCTGGACGTGGATCCCGCCACCCTCAATGCGGTGCTGGTCACGCACGAGCATGACGATCATGTCCGGGGTCTGGTGCCCTTTTCCAAAAGGTACGGAGTGCCGGTGTACCTGCATCGGCGCCTGGAAGCGCAACTGGACAGAAAACCGGCGCTTGTGCGCGTGTTTGACGAGGACGAGCTCCTTGTGGTGGACACGCTGCGGATTGCCCCCTGTCCCCTGACTCATGATGCGGTGGCGCCGGTGGGTTTTGTGGTGGAAAGTTCGGAAGGAAAGGTGGGGTTGGCCACCGATCTGGGACTGGCAACCCGTCTGGTGGCGGATCGCCTGCAGGAATGCCGGGTGCTGATTCTGGAGAGCAACCACGACGAGATTATGCTGCGCGATGGACCCTATCCCTGGCATCTGAAGCAGCGGATCAAGAGCCGTCATGGGCATCTCTCCAACAGCGAATCGGCGCAGCTGCTGGAACAGCTGCGCTGGAAAGGGCTGGAGGCGGTTTTTCTGGCGCATTTGAGCCAGAAGAACAACACGCCCGATCTGGCGATATCCGCCGCAAGCCGGGCGCTTGAGGGCGCGGATCATCCGCAGCTGCTTGTCGGTTCGCCAAACGAGGTTCGCAGCTGGGAATCGGACAGAAAGGACCCCATCCTGTAACGTCCTTCGGCAAGGGGCGGAAAGGCGCTTTTTCGGCAAAAGGACAGGGGAAATAAAGTGCCTTCATTCAAATTTTCATTTACAGTTGCTCAATAATTTTCAAGAGACAGGGAGAACAAGTCGTGATTGAACGGTATACCCGCAAGGAAATGGCACACATTTGGGAACCAGAGAACCGCTTTCGGATCTGGCTGCAAATCGAGACACTGGCCTGCGAGGCTCAGGCGCAGCTGGGCGTCATTCCGCCGGAGGCGGCAAGAGCCGTCCGCGAGAAGGG
>JAFPZV010000127.1 GCA_017417085.1 Deltaproteobacteria bacterium
ACATGCGCCAATTTCTCCAGCGCCTGCATCACATGCAAACCATCCACGGGCTCACCACTCTGGTAAAAATAGCCGGCAAGCGCTCCCACCACGACAGCAACCAGCACCACCATCACATAGACAAGAAATTTGAACAGTTTCCCCAGAAGGGAACCACCTTGCTTCTTTTTCTCTTCCGGTCCGGGCATGTCCGTCGGCCAATCGGGAGGACTGCCAAAAACATCATCATCATCATTCTTCTTCTCAGTTTCCCCCGCATTGCCCAACCATTTCTCCTCGGATGAGCCATCCTCCATATCCACATCCATATGTGGGGGGATTTCTTCAGAAAAATCCAAAGCATCCCGTTTCCGGTCCTCACGGATTTTTCCCTGTTCCGGATGCGGCTGAACATTTTCCGCGACATTTTCCTGTTCCAGTACAGAACGGTCCAGTTCTTCTTCGGAGAGCTCCGTCACCGGAACCACCGTGAAAACGGCCTGACAACGAGCGCAACGCACCCGCGTTCCCTCCGGCCTGACGCGCTCATCCGCCAAACGATAACACGTACCACAAGCTTCACACCGGATGATCATCTCACCCTCCCCTTTTCCTCAACAAAATATCTCTCCATATAAAAATACCCGGGGAAACCGCTTGGGGACTTTCGAAAAGGCCCACCGCCATACATGGCTTCAAGAAGTTTTCCCCGCTCGGCACCCTTACACAATCATTTCATAAATTCCCGGCAGATTGCGGTATCTCTCGGCATAATCCAGCCCATAGCCCACCAGGAAAACATCCGGCACATCCAGGCCGACATAATCCGCCTCGAATGGCACGACACGCCGCTCCTTCTTGTCAAGCAGAACACAGACCTTCAGCTTCCTCGGATTACGGTCCCGCAATTTCTGGTAAAGAAAAGCCAGGCTCCGTCCGCTGTCAACAATGTCCTCGACAATCAGCACATTTTTCCCCTCGATTGCAATGCTGACATCCTTGAGCAGCTCCACAATCCCGGAAGACATCTGTCCGGAACCGTAACTGGCCAGCTGGACAAAATCGATCCGCACCGGGGAACGCAGCTGACGAACCAGATCGGACAAAAATATCACGGCACCCTTGAGCACACCGATAACGACTATTTCTTCACCCTTATAATCCCGATCAATCTGTAATCCCAGTTGCTGCACCCGTCTGGCGATCTCTTCCGGGGAATGCATCAGCCTCAGGTTTTTGTCGTTCATATGTCCTCCGTCTGCAAAAAATCCGACGAATACATGGTTTATAAAATGATAACAATCATCTGTCAAACGCTGGTGAAAAACCATTCAAAAAATTCGTCTAAAGAGCGGACAAAAGCCTATACTGCTTGTCCGCAAAACCAGAGTCTTTGTTTGGACACGTCCGCACCGAAAGGAAAAGAACGCATGAAAATCGCCGCCAGCGCAGTGTTTGCCATCTGGGTGTCGGTTAATCTGGTCATAAACGCTTTCGCCGCGCCGTATCTGGGCGTGGAAGCGGAACACGATTTTGGCCAAATTTTTCAGGGGCAAAAAATCCGGCACACCTTTGTCATTGGCAACTACGGTGACGCACCGCTCGTTATCACCGGCATCAAAACTTCCTGCCAATGTACAGCAGCCCTGCTCTCCGCGCCAGAAATTCCCCCAGATGCCACCGGCGAAATTCAACTCACCTTCAACAGCCACGACTTTTCCGGAAAGGTCACCAAACACGTCCTCTTCACCACCAACGATCCGCGCCATACGCAGGTCAAACTCACGCTGCGAGGTCTTGTCCAACCGGAAATTGAGGCGACACCGCCGCTCATCCGCCCGCAATATCTGCCCATGGGACAAACGACTCTGGCCAGAGTGACGCTCGCCAACCGGGGAAAAACGCCCATTGAGCTGGGAGAACCGCACAGTACCATAGACGAAGTCACCGCCACGCTTTTCGCCCGGAAGCTCGCTCCCGGAGAACAGACAACGCTTGTTGTGAACATCACGCCACGTTCCAACCAGCCCCATGTGCGCGGTCTTGTTCTCATTGGCCTCAAGGGCGCACATATTGAAGAGTTACGCATCCCGGTCTATACCAGGGTGCTGCCCAACAGCTCATCGAATGCGCCGGAGCCAAATTTCTCCAAAGACCGCTGACAAACCCGGCAATCTGTTTTTTACAGATTTCCATATTGCGCCCAAGCAACGGTTGGGCTATAAACAAAGAACAACAAGCGCGATTAGCTCAGTTGGATAGAGCGTTGGCCTCCGGAGCCAAAGGCCGTGCGTTCGAGTCGCACATCGCGCGCCAAACCGGTTAAAAGGGAAACGTCAAAAGACATTTCCCTTTTTTGTTTTCTAAAAAAGAAACCGTCTGGAACTCCCAAGTTCCAGACGGTTTCCTGCTTTTTTTCCTTTTCCAAAGTCTCAGGCCGTTTCCTCCGCGGTCTCGTACACAATCAGAGGCGCCGCATTCTTCACAATGACATCCTCGTTGATGATAACTTCCTTCACCCGTTTCTGCGAAGGAATATCATACATGACATCCAGCATGGCATTTTCCATGATAGCGCGCAAGCCACGGGCGCCGGTGTTGCGTTTGAGCGCTTCCTTGGCAATGGCGACCACCGCGCCGTCGGTAAACTTGAGCGCGACATTTTCCATCTCGAAAAGCTTCTGGTACTGCTTGATCAGGGAATTTTTCGGTTCCTTGAGGATCTCCACCATCGCTTCTTCGTCCAGCTCGCTCAACGTCGCCAGCACCGGCAAACGGCCGACAAATTCGGGGATCATGCCGTATTTCAGCAGATCTTCCGGCTCCACCTTGCTCAGGATGCTTCCCAAATCGGCGCGATTGCTCTGGATATCCGCGCCAAAGCCGATGGTTTTGGCGTTGATCCGTTTCAGGATGATATCCGAAAGCCCGCCAAAGGCTCCGCCGCAGATAAACAGAATGTTGGTGGTATCCACCTTGATAAATTCCTGGTGGGGATGCTTGCGCCCCCCCGTGGGAGGAACGCTGGCGACGGTGCCCTCAATAATCTTGAGCAGGGCCTGCTGCACGCCCTCCCCGGAAACATCGCGGGTAATGGAAGGCGATTCCGTCTTGCGGGCAATCTTGTCAATTTCGTCGATATAGATAATCCCGCGCTGCGCCCGTTCCACATTGTAATCCGTGGCCTGCAGCAGGCTCAGGATGATATTTTCGACATCCTCGCCTACATAGCCGGCTTCCGTCAGGTTGGTGGCGTCGGCGATGGTAAACGGCACATCCAGGACCTTGGCAAGCGTCTGCGCCAGCAGCGTTTTGCCGCTGCCGGTAGGACCCATCAGCAGAATGTTGCTTTTCTGGATCTCCACATCGTCCGGCGCACCGGTACGTTCGGCGTATTCTATCCGTTTATAATGGTTGTAGACTGCTACCGACAAGATCTTCTTGGCGCGTTCCTGACCGATGACATAGTCATTGAGCACCTCATGAATCTGTTCCGGCCGGGGCAAACCGTGCTGCTGCTCGCCATCAATTTTGCCCCGCATCTGATCTTCCTCGTTCATCAGCTTCTGACACAGGGCCAAACATTCATCACAGATGCACACACCGTCTCCCGCAATCAGCCGTTTAACCTCATTGCGGGTTTTGCCGCAAAACGAGCAGTACTGCACGCTTGAGCGCCCATCGCTGTATTTGTCCACCGCTTGACCTCCCGGATCAGGATTTCTGCTTCACAATATCATCCACAATGCCATAGGTTTTCGCATCCTCGGAACTCATGAAGAAATCACGTTCCGTATCCTGCGCAACCCGTTCCACATCCTGTCCGGTATGCTCCGCCAGAATTTTGTTCAGGCGATCGCGGAGACCGAGAATTTCATCGGCATGAATTTTAATATCACTGGCCTGTCCTTGGAAACCGCCCAGCGGCTGATGGATCATAATCCGCGAATTGGGCAGGGCGAAACGTTTGCCATGCTCGCCGGAAGCCAGCAGCAACGCCGCCATGGACGCGGCCTGTCCGATGCAGATGGTCGAAACCGGTGCACGCAGATACTGCATCGTATCGTAAATGGCCATCCCGGCGGTGACCACACCGCCGGGAGAATTTATATAGAGGAACACATCCTTTTCCGGATCCTCGGATTCCAGAAACAGCAGCTGCGCCACGATCAGATTGGCCATATGCTCCTCGATCATGCCGCTCAAAAAGATAATTCTATCTTTCAGCAACCGCGAATAGATATCGTAGGCGCGTTCTCCGCGCCCGCTGTTTTCGACAACTATCGGCACCAAGGCGCTCATTTCATGTTCCCCCATACGCATCACGTATTGCCTAGTTCTTCTTCTCTACCTTGTCCACTTCCTCAACCTGAGCACCCGAGACGATAAAATTGACCACCTTGTCTTCCAGTACCATGGTTTTGAGCGTCTTCTTGCGTTCGTCGCTTTCCTCGTAATAGGCTTTGACCTTCTCCAGCGGCACATCGGCTTCCCGTGCCATCTCTTCCATGCGCGCCTCTATGTCCTCGGGGGTGGCGGCAATCTGCTCCTGATGGGTGATGGCTTCCAGAATCAGAGCCGCCTGAACCTGACGAACGGCCCGCGGCCGGTTCTTTTCACGATACTCTTCGATCGTCATGCCCAGTTTTTCCAGAGAAAGGCCGCTCTTCTTCAAACGGGCCTCAAAATTGTCGAACAGCGCGCGCAGATGCTCTTCCACCAGAGTCTCCGGAACCTCGATCGGATTTTTCTCGATAAGCACCGAGACAATCTGTTCACGCAGATTGTCCTCGATCCGCTTCTTTTCATAATCCTCATAGGCCTTGGCCAGACGGGCACGGAACTCTGCTACCGTGTCAACCCCGTACTGCTTCACGAAGTCATCGTTCAGTTCCGGCAAAACCTTCTCGCGGATCGCCTTCAGGAAGACGCTGAAACGTGCCGGTTTGCCAGCCAGCTCCTGACTGGAGTATTCCGCGGGGAAGGTCACCTCGATGTCCTTCTTCTCGTTGAGCCGCATTCCCTCAATCTGCTCTTCAAAGCCGGGGATCAGCGAATGGCTGCCCAGTTCCAGATCATAGTCTTCCGCCTTGCCATGTTCGATCGGCTTGTCGCCGACAAAGCCCTCGAAATCAATGACAACATGATCGCCTGTCCGCGCCGTGTCATGAGCCGCGTCTTTCAGTTCGGCCTTTTCCTTGCGGATCTCGTCCACCCGTTCGTCAATGCGCTGATCGTCGATCACCAGCCGCTCTTTCTGCAGATGGATGCCCTTGTAGTCCTTGGCCTCAACCTGGGGTTTCACCTCCACTTCAAGCGTGAATGTGAACGGCTTGCCCTTCTCCAGCTTGCCCTTTTCCTTCAAGGCCGGTTCGCCTACCGGAGAGAAATTCTGCGTCAGCATCGCCCGGATGTAGTTCTGGTTGATCAGCTCGCGCATCGAATCTTCTTCCATCTGCCCGGCATACACCTTTTCCAGAACAGGACGCGGCACCTTGCCGGGACGAAATCCCTTCAGATTGGCTTTCTGCCCCAATTTCTTGTAAGAGGCCTCAATAACCCGATCCACCCGCTCCGGCTCAATCTCCAGAGTAATCCTTTTTTTGGTCGTGCCGACATCCTCAACCTTGACTTCCATCTTCACACCTTTCTCTTAAATTGTAAGTGGCTCCCGCCGCGCAAGGCGCCATCGGACATTTCATGACCGCAACGCAAACAACCCAGCACATAGCGATCTCTCCCCGGCCCCCTCATCAGCATCCCCTTGTACCAGAAAAAAAGAATTGCGGAAATTTTCTTCAACGAAACTGCTGGTGCGAGAGAGGGGAGTCGAACCCCTACGGTTGCCCGCTGGATCCTAAGTCCAGTGCGTCTGCCAATTCCGCCACTCTCGCAAAGAGCATCAACATCCCGATTCATCCCGGCGAACAACCGGAATCCTGCATGCCGCTTAAATGAAAAAGCCCTCCTTCGCCCCCCAAAAACCGCCAGAGGGAAAAGGAAGGACTGAAAAATTCAAAAGTGGGGTGAGTGAAGGGGATCGAACCCTCGACACCTGGAGCCACAATCCAGTGCTCTGCCATCTGAGCTACACTCACCAGAACTCGGTCACACTAGCCATGAAATGCATTCTTGTCAAGCAAAACCGGGAATATTCACATAATCTCCAGGGAACGTCTTTCCCGAAAGAACATGGCAAACGGATTGCACCTTCCATGCACCAACGAAGAAAGGAACACGGCGCCGCTTTGCATAAAAGAGCCTCTCACGGCCCTTTGCGGCCACCTGGAGCATCTGTTTTCAGTTTTATCCGTTCATGAACCGCACCCGGCAAGTGTCTTGGGATTGCGACACTTCAGACATAAAGGAACACTATGAAGGCCAGAAAATATTTGATGATTGCCTTCGGCCTGATTTTGCTGGCAACAGCGATTCTGCTGTTCGCGCCCCGGCTTGTCAATCTGGAGAGACACCGCGCCCTGATCGAACACCGCATGAGCGCCCTCACCGGCTACCCGATCACCATTGGCGGACTGAAACTTACGCTGCTGCCACGCCTCGGCGTGAAAATAACCAGGCTGCGCATCGGCAGTCCGCAACATTTTAGCGAGGACCTTTTCACCATGCGCTCGCTTGAGATGCGCATCCGGCTATGGCCGCTGTTGCGAGGTGAAATCCAGGTCCAGCGATTCATCGCCAACGCGCCGTGCATCACGCTGATTCGCAATTTCCAGGGACAGGGCAACTGGCAGCATGCCACTGCCGGAAGTCCGGAGGCTCAAGACACAGCCCTCCCCCCAGGTACCGGAGAAACGGCCGCCACCTCACCCATTTGGGAGATGCTGAAAAACCTCTCGCTGCGCAAAATGGCCATCCGTAACGGAGCCTGCTTTTGGCAGGACGAAAAAAACGGCAGCCACCACCAAATTTCCGCTATCCAGCTGGAGGCACGCGGCATCGAGATGAAGCGGCCCGTTCAGCTCACCCTGACCGGCGATTTCAACGGAGCGCAACTGGAGGTAACCGGTCAGGTGGGTCCCCTGGACGATCT
>JAFPZV010000128.1 GCA_017417085.1 Deltaproteobacteria bacterium
CCAGGCCGTTATGCAGGAGCGGCGGTTGATTCGGTCATGTCCTATCTGGATCGGGCGGGAGGCATTACCCCCAACCGCGGCACGTATCGGGCGATCAAGGTCAAACGCGGCAATCTCACGGTTGCGGTTATCGATCTGTACGATTTCGCGCTTAACGGCAATATGCCCCAGATTCGCCTGAAAGATGGGGATGTCATTCTGGTGGGAGAACGGGGTGCCAGCGTTGCTGCCTATGGCATGCTTCGTCAGGAAGCACGCTATGAATTTACCAATGTGATCAACGGCATGCAGCTTATTCATTTTGGACGGCCCATTTCCAGCGCAACTCATGTCAGTGTTTCGGGAATCCGGCAGGGAAGACCTTTCAATCAGTATGTGCCATTGGCGGATTTCAAGACCATGCGTTTGGCCGATGGGGACAGCGTGGAATTTGTGGCGGATGTGCGGGGACGTACCATCATGACAGCAGTAAACGGCGCCATTCATGGCAAGTCCCGTTTCCCGATCCGAAACAACACCACGCTGCGTTCGTTGCTTGCCTATGTGGAGGTCGATTCTGCGCTTGCCGACACATCCTCCGTCTATGTGCGCCGGCAGAGTGTCGCACAGCAGCAGAAAGCCATTCTGGTCGATTCCCTGCGGCGTCTGGAACATTCTACGCTTACGGCTACTTCCGCCACGGCCGAGGAAGCGCAGATCCGCATGAAAGAAGCAGAACTGGTGCAGGATTTTGTCAAGCGGGCCGCCTCGCTTACCCCGGACGGGGTGGTTGTCGTGAGTCGGAATGGACGCATCAACGATCTTCTTCTGGAAGATGGCGATTTGGTGGTTATTCCCCAGAAAAGCGATGTGGTGCAGGTTTCCGGCGAAGTCATGATTCCCAAGGCGGTTACTTTTGACGCTTCCATGACTGAGGAAGATTATCTGAAGAGCGCGGGCGGCTTTACCGATCGTGCAGACAAGTCCAATATCCTTATCGCCCGGATGAATGGCGAAGTGGGGCCAATAGAGGAGCTTGGCATCCATGCCGGAGACCGCATTCTTGTCATGCCGCGCGTGGACACCAAGAACATCGAACTGGCCAAGGGGATAACCCAGATTCTCTATCAGATAGCAGTTGCAACCAAAGTCGCGGTGGGCTTGTAAGTGTCAGCTGTTTGATGGTCAGAGCTTTGTGACAAAAAACTCCCCCTTTTGAGGGGGAGTTTTTTTATGAGTAAACAAAACTGAAGCCTACAGCATAATGCTGACAGCCGTTTCATCGCATTGGGGAAATTTGACGCATTTGACGCAGTCACCCCAGATTTTCTGCGGCAGTTCCGCCTTGTCGACCACGGCAAAACCCAGACGCACGAAAAAGTCCGGTTTGTAGGTGAGCGCAAACACCCTGGTAATCCCCATTGCTTTGGCCTCTTCGAGCGCCGCCGTAACCAGCGTGCGGCCAATGCCGCGCCGTTCCTGCCCGGGAGCAACCGCAAGCGAGCGCACTTCCGCCAGATTTTCCCACCAGATATGCAGCGCGCAGGCGCCGGTTACCACCCCATCTTCCTCCACCACTTTGAATTCCCGGATCGCCTGGTAAATCTCCACCAGGGAACGCGGTAAAACGATGCCGTCGGAAACGTAGGCCATGAGCAGTTTTTGGATTGGTTGGCCGTCAGCCAGTTGCGCGTCACGAATATGCATGGGGGTTCCTCCTTGTTTTTTCACTCACCGTTGGAAAAAAGCGGCAGAGAATCTGATGTTGCCTGGGTCAGCAGTTCCCGGGCATTGGCCAGGGCGGTGGCGGTTATCTGCGGGCCACCCAGCATGCGCGCCATTTCAATGTCACGTGATTCGCCCTCCAGATGCGTTGCCGTGGCTACTGTACGCCCGGAATCGTCCTCGTGCTTTTCAATGCGCCAGTGCTGCTCGGCGCAGGCCGCGACCTGGGGCAGGTGGGTCACACACAGCACCTGATGCGCGCGGGCAACACCGCGCAGTTTCCGGCCGACCGCCGCTCCCGCTCTGCCGCCGAGGCCTGCATCCACCTCGTCGAATACCAGCGTTCCGCATTGGGCTGGGGCCGCGCGGTAGATGGCCAGCATGAGGCGCGACAGTTCCCCTCCAGAGGCGATTTGGGCCAGCGGTTTGAGCTCTTCGCCAGCATTGGCGCAAAAGTAGAACTCTCCACTTTCCATGCCATTGGGGGCGGGTTTCTCCAGGGGTGTCAGCCGAACTTCGAAACGGGCGTTGGGCATGGCCAGATCGGCGAGTTCCTCAACGACCCGCTGCGCAAGACGCGGCGCGGCCTGGCGGCGTTTTTCCGACCAGGCTGCCCCTTTGGCTTCCAGCAACGCGCGTGTCTCTTCCTGGAGATGGAGCGTATTTTCGAGCGTTTCGTCCAGTTGTGCAAGCCGGGCAATTTCCGTTTCCAGCAGGGAAAGCTTTTTCAGAAGCGCAGCCACATCTGGCGCCTTGTACTTGCGTTTCAGGCGGTTGAGGAGCTGGAGCCGTTCTTCAATTTCGGAGAGCCGCTCGGGCGAGTTCTGGGTATGCCGTGCATAGTCGCGCAACTGCAGGGCAACATCTTCCACGCCGTACAGCGCATTGCGCAGTGCTTCGGCAAGTGGCGCAAACTTTGGCTCCAGATGCTGCGACGATTCCAGTGCTCCAGCCACCTTGTCCAGTTCGCCGGTGAGCGCCTGGGCTCCGCCGTAGAGTTTCTCGTAGCCGTTTTGGGCCGCATCCAGAAGTTTTCCGGCGTTGTGCAGCCGGGAACGTTCGGTTTCGAGCGAGAGGTCTTCGCCTGCGGCAAGCTTTGCATCTGCCAGTTCCTGATACTGGAATTCCAGCAAATCCTGTTGCTCCTGGCGCTGGTTTGCGGCATTTTGCAGCTCTTCCACCTGAAGCGTCAGTTCCTGCAGGCGTGTGTAGGCGGCGTGATAGGCTGCCGCTTCCTCTTCCGCCCGGGCAAAGGCATCCAGTTGGGCCAGGTGCCGCTCCACGTGCTGCAGGGCCTGCTGCTCATGCTGGCCATGCACCGTCAAAAGGGTATCGCCGATCTCCTTCAGCTGTTTGAGCCGCACCGGCATATCGTTGATGTAGGCACGTCCCCGGCCGGAGCGTGTGATGGTCCGCCGCAGACAGACTTCGTCTTCGGGCTCGATATCTGCTGCCCGCAGCAGTTCCGGATCGACTCCGACAAATACCGCTGCGACAGTGGCCTCTTCACAGCCGGCACGGATGAGCGCCGGATTGGCGTTGGCGCCCAGGGCCAGCATCAGTGCGTCAAGGGCAATTGATTTGCCTGCTCCGGTTTCGCCGGTCAGCACGTTGAAACCTTCCGTGAAGCGGATGCTCATACGCTCCACGATGGCGATGTTGTGAATGACGAGTTCGGCAAGCATCTTTTTTCTTCCGAAGGTCCGATGACCTTTTTGCGTACTTTGTTGTGGCTTACATCCTAAATGCCCCAGTGGAGTTTGCGGCGCAGCACCTCGAAATAACTGTATTCCTGCCCGCGAATCAGCGGTACGCCCGGATGTGTGCTGCGGATTTCCACTTCGTCACGGTTTTTGAGCGGAACTCCCACCTGGCCGTCGGCAGTGGCGTAGACCACATTTTGCTCGTCGTGGCGTACTGTGACATGGATCACTTCCTGTTCCGGAACGATGAGGGGACGGTTGGTAAGGGTGTGCGGGCAAATCGGCGTGACGATCAGGCAGCGCAGCTCCGGACTGACGATCGGACCGCCTGCCGCAAGGTTGTAGGCGGTGGAGCCGGTGGGGGTGGCAACGATCAGCCCGTCGGCCCGGAACGTGGCCGGAACGTCATCAATTCGTGTCTCGATATCGATGATCCGGGCCAATGCCCCCTTGGTGATGACGATGTCATTCAGTGCCCGCACCCGGGCAATTTCCTGCCCCGCCCGCCACACCGTGGCACTGAGGGCCATGCGTTCGGAAATGGTGAAATCTCCGCTGATGACCTTTTTCAGTATCGGGAAAATATTTTCCGGTGATACCTCTGCCATAAAGCCGAGCCGTCCCAGATTGACGCCCAGAATGGGAATGGGGCGCGCCTCAAGTTGGCGGGCCGCCGCGATCAATGTCCCGTCGCCGCCGAACACGACGGCCAGTTGAATTTCTTCACGCAGCCGTTCCGGGGAGCAGGACTGTGCGCCAATTGCGGCTGCCGTTTCCTTGAGCGCCAGAACCTGAATGCCCTGTTGCGCGAACCAGGCAACACAGCGGCTGGCCAGTACTTCTGCCTGAGCGTGCGAAGGTTTGGTAAAGATGCCAACGGTATTCATCGGTCTGTCACAATGGCTTTTTCGAAAAAACGTACCGTCTTGCTGCAGTGCATGGTAAAGGTTTCCATACCTCAAAAAAGAACCAATACCGCAACATGGGGTACTTGCGATTGGCAAAAAACTCCTGGTTTCCGGGAACTTTCCTATAGCATCTTGCGAGGCTTTCGTCCATCCCACGTTGGCGGTGGGGATGGTTGGGGGCGGAAAAGAAAGGAGCATGGTTGGGTGATGAGGGAAAAATGCTTGTGGAAAATGGGGCAGCATTTGGTGGTGCTGGCATTCTGCCTGATTATAACGAGTATCTGCGCGACAGCGGAAGTACCCGAGGCGCTTTCCGCTCCGGTTGTGGGGCGTGACTGGCAGGCGGATCGTCTTGATGAAAAATTTGGCGTGAAAAACAACAACGCTCCGCCGGAACGGCCAGTCCCGAAGCGGATGCTGCCGCCGCTTCGCAGGGAGGACGTGGGCGTCATTCGCAGAGTCAAGGTGCCGGAGGAGATGAAAGTGGCGGCGCTGACTTTCGATTTTTGCGAGCTGCAGACCAAGGTTTCCGGCTGCGATATGGGCATCGTCAATTTTCTGCGCACCGAAAAACTGCCCGCTACCTTTTTCATGTGCGGCAAATGGATGCGCAGTCACGCCCGCAGGCTGCGCCAGATTATGACAGTCCCCTTCTTCGAGGTTGCCAACCATGCCTGGAACCATGGCAACTGCGCGCTGCTTTCGCGCGCGGAGCTTGAAGAACAGGTGCTGGCCACGCAGGGGGAATACGAGCTGGTGCGTGAGAAACTGCTGTCCCAAAATACTCAGGATGGTCAAAACCTGCATCAGATGCCACAGGTGCCGCATCTGTTCCGTTTGCCCTATGCGCGTTCCACGCCGCAGGCTCTGGAAGTCATTGCCGCTTTGGGGCTGCGCGTGGTGCTGTGGGATGTAGTCGCGGAAAATGGCAGCGACTGCACGAATATTGTCAACGCGCGGCGGGCGGCAGCGCGGGCGGCGCAGACTGTCCGGCCCGGTTCCATCATCCTGCTGCATGCCAATCTGGTGCCCAGAGGCAGCGCGCAGCTTTTGAAGGAGCTGGTTGCCCTGCTTCGGGAGAAAGGCTACCGTTTTGTAACGGTGGGGGAACTGCTCTCTCTGGGAGAGCCGGAAACCGTTATGGACGGTTACTTCTGCCGCCCCGGAGACAATCTTCAACTGGACAAAAAATTCGGCCCCAAGGGAACTGGAGTCGGCCGGCGTGAACACTGAGCTTTTGGTCCCCGCCTCGGGCTTTGACCGCAAACGGCGGTTTCAGAACAGCCCATTTTAAACCGCATCTTTGTCACTTCCCGCCAAGCAGCGCTTCGACCAGTTGGCGAGGTCCGGAAGGATAGGGGTAGCGCGCAAGCTCCGCTTCTTTCACCCAGGCGTACTGGTCTGCGGCGTTCAGGCGCGGTTGCGGGGACTGCCCCGCCTCCAGCTCGCACCAGAAGCAGTGCAGCGTTACCCGGTAGCGCGTGTAGCAATGCGTGACCGTGCGGAAAAAACCGGTTATCCGCACGTTCCAGCCGGTTTCCTCCAGAATTTCCCGCAGCGTCGCTTGTTCAGGCGTCTCCTTTGCTTCCACTCCTCCACCGGGAAACTCCCAGAGCCCTCCCCAGCGATCGTTTGCACAGCGCTGCTGGATGTAGAGCCGTCCCTCATGACGGATGATGCCGCAGGCCAGGGTGACATCAATGCGTGCGGGACGCGGCTTCAGTACTGGCCGCAAGGCGACGCTTTGGCTGCGGTGGGCAAGGCAGGAAGAGACGAGGGGGCATTCCGCGCAGCGCGGATTTTTGGGTGTGCAGATCAGTTCGCCGAACTCCATAAGCGCCTCGTTGCAGAGCCTGGGCCGTGTCTCGTCCAGAAAGCGCGATGCCCAGTCCGCAACGGCCTTTTTGCCTGGCGCGCTTTTGACTGGTTCTTCCAGATCGCGGAGCCGCGCGGCAATGCGCTCCACGTTGGCGTCCACCAACGGACAGGGCCGGTCAAAACCAATGGAGAGAATTGCCGCCGCCGTGTAGGGGCCAATGCCCGGCAGATCCCGCAGCATTTTTTCATCCGGGGGGAGCGTTCCCGCATGGCGCGCCATCAGCTGCGCCGCCGCGCGGTGCAGATTGCGCGCCCGGCTGTAATAGCCCAGGCCCTCCCAGGCCTTGAGCACATCCTGCTCGGAAGCCCGCGCGAGTGCTGCCACGTCAGGAAAGCGCTCCATCCAGCGGCTAAAATACTCCGCCACC
>JAFPZV010000129.1 GCA_017417085.1 Deltaproteobacteria bacterium
AAAGATTTCTCTATTATTGGGGAAAAAACCGGCAAAGGAAATGTTCAAAACACAGGCCTCAAAAAGCTACACGGTTTTTGCGGACAGAATCGGATATTGACCGCCCCGGCGTTTGACGGTTATTTTGCCCTATCTCATAAAATTTCATTCTCCCAAAACACGAAAAGGAGCGAAACACACGTCATGAACATTCTGATGATCACTTCAAGTCCGCATCACCAAAACGCCTCATCGTCTACCCTTCTGGCCGGGCACTTCTCCAAGGGCGCGCAGGAAGCCGGGCATACCGTCACTTTCTTCGACGCGGGCCACGCAGACCTGCATCCCTGCCTGGGCTGCGGCCACTGCGGCACGGCAGGGCCCTGCGTCCACAAGGACGACATGGCCCAGGCCCGCTCTGCGATTTTGTCCTGCGACATGCTGGTCTTCGTGACGCCGCTCTACTACTTTGGCATGTCGGCGCAACTCAAAATCCTGACCGATCGTTTTTATGCCTTTAACGGGGAACTGATGGGGAAAAAGCTCAAAACCGCGCTGATCGCCGCCGCCTGGGACAGCGAAGACTGGATCATGCAGGCCCTCGTCAGTCACTACCGGACCATCTGCCGCTACCTGAACTTTCAGGACATGGGCATGATTCTGGGCCTCGGCTGCGGCACACCCGCCATGACCGCGGCTTCGGGCTTCCCGGAAAAAGCCTACGCATTTGGCAAGAGCCTGTAATTCTCCAATTCCGGCTTCCGTTTCCGAAGAAGCCGGCAAAACGCAAATACAACTTGACGATCCAACAGGGCGCCGTTCATGCCGCCCTGCCTTTAAAGAGAGACACCATATGAAAGTCCTGGCCATCAACGGCAGTCCCCGCAGGGGGTGGAACACCGAAAAACTTCTGAAAAAAGCTTTGGAGGGCGCGGCTTCAAGCGGCGCAGAAACCGGCCTGATTCAACTCTACGCCGAACCCTTCAAGGGCTGCGTGAGCTGTTTCGCCTGCAAACGGAAAAACAGCAGAAACGGCGGACTCTGCTCCTTCCGCGACGCCCTCACGCCGATTCTCGAACAGGCCCGGCAGGCCGGCGCGCTCATCATCGGCTCGCCGGTCTACTACGACTACCCCACGGCCCAGGCCCGAGCCTTTCTGGAGCGCCTTCTCTTCCCGCTGGATACCTATATGGTGGACAATGAGGGCAAGCGGCTGCGCGTGCTGGACACGACCCTGCCCAGTGCCATGATCTACACCATGAACTGCCCTGACTGGTACATGGAAAAGGTGCATTACCCCACCATCCTCGGTGCGAACGAGGCGGCTCTGGCCCGGCTTTTCGGCTACTGTGAAACGCTTTATTCCTGCGACACATACCAGTTTTCCGATTACGGCAGGTACGACTGCAACATGTTTGACGCGGAGAAAAAAGCCCTTCAGCGCGAGACACAATTTCCAAAAGATCTGGAAGCGGCCTTCGCCCTGGGCAGGAGGCTGGCGGAGATGGCGCAGGAGAATGCTCCGCCGCATTGAATTTGCCAAAGCTCGAACTGCGGGCTATAACACACGGGAAACAACACATCCAACACAAGGAGATCTCCATGAGCAAACCGTCCATCGTCTATTTCGCCTCGCCCGGCGGCAGCCACGGCAACACCCGGCTGACCAAGATTGCCCGGCTCTGCGACGCCCTCAACCTGAAGGATATCGTCAAAAAGGATGATCTGACCGCCATCAAGCTGCACTTTGGCGAAGCGGGCAACGACAGCCACCTGCGGCCCTCCTGGGTGCGCGCGGTGGTGGACAAGGTGCTGGAGGCCGGCGGCAAGCCCTTCCTCACCGACACCAACACGCTTTACTCCGGCAGCCGCAAAAACGCCTACGATCACCTGCTGACCGCCTACCGCCATGGTTTCACGCCCGCGGTGGTCAATGCGCCGGTCATTCTGGCCGATGGCCTCTACGGCGAAAACGACGTGCCGGTGGCCATCAACGGCAAGCACTTCAAGGAAGTGCATATCGCGACCGAAATCCGCCGCGCGCCCTCTATGGTGGTGCTTTCCCACTTCAAGGGCCACATGATGGGCGGCTTCGGCGGAGCCATCAAGAACCTGGCCATGGGCGGCGCATCGGTGCGCGGCAAACAGGATCAGCACGACACCCACGTCCAGATCGAGGCTGAAAAATGCGTGGGCTGCGGCAAGTGCGTCGATATCTGCCCGCAAAAGGCGCTGGAGCTGCGCGAGCAGAAAAGCGTGGTAGATACTCAAAAGTGCTACGGCTGCTTCGAATGCATGACGGTCTGCCCCACCCAGGCCATCAGCATCGACTGGGCCACCCAGATGGAGCCCTTCGTCGAGCGCATGACCGAATACGCCTGGGGCGTGATTACAGGACGCCAGAACAAGGTGTGTTTCATCAACTTCGTGATGAACGTCACGCCGGACTGCGACTGCGCAGGCTGGAGCGATCTGCCCATGGTGCCGGATCTGGGGATTCTCGCCTCCACCGACCCGGTGGCGCTCGATCAGGCCTGCTTTGATCTGGTCAACAAGGCGCCCTGGATCAACGATGTGGACAAGCATGTCGATTTGGGCAAGGCGGACAAGTTCACCGCGCGCTGGCCCTATACCCGCGGAGAGGTGCAGCTCGTCCACGGCGAAGCCTTGGGCATGGGCAGCCGCAAGTATGAGCTGAAAAAGATTTGATGGTTATAAAAAATGGCAGGTGGCCGCAACGGGCCGCCTGCCGCAAAAGTCTGGACGAATACAAATTCCAAAGCAAGCGCACTCTGTCCGGCAACATCATCCCCGCTTGCCGGCCAGAGCATCATCCGACAGAACGCCGGCATCTGACGCTTTCTTATAGGCCTTCCAGCGCGGGCACCACCCGGTGTGCCAGCGCCACAGCCGGGCCAGGAATTTTTCCGGATGATTTTCGGCGTAACGACGCCATACGTACGTTGTACATCTGAAAGTCTTCTTCTCCATAATCGCCTCCCGGTTTTCTCGCGGCATATGTATACCCGGTAAAAAACTTCTCTCCTACCGCTCTTCGCCCCTTCTTCCCATCCGCTCCAGCGCGGTGAAGAATCGCCCGAAACGTTCCCGCCCTGCCGTTTTGCAGATAAACCAATATGTCGCCTCAGCTTCAGGGTCGGCAAAAGGCACGGCCACGCGGTCATGGTGAACATAGCCGCAGTCCATGCTGAAATTGGTGGCAAAAGTCGGCAACGACGAGGAATCCGCCACCTCGGCCAGGGCCTCGCTACTGTCCTGGAGAAGAAAACGCGAGGCGGGCATCCGTTCCCGCACCACCCGGTTCCAGAATCCCACCTCGGAAACCATCAGGAAACTCGCGCCGTTCATCTCGGCAAACCCCACCTCCCCACGTGAAGAGACGGGGTGATCCCGCTTCACGTATAGAAAGAGCCGCTCCGTTTCGCCCCGCAGACAGTACAGTCCTTCGTCCTCAAACGGCCGGGTGAGGATAATGATCTGGTAGACATCCGCTTCGAGCCCCCCGATAAGCACCTCTTCCGCCCTCACCTCGGTAGTCACGGAAAGGCCCGGAAAGAGCGAGGATACCAGTGGCAGATACCGCATAAATGGCCCGGGCGCACAGGAACCGATGGCCAGCGCCCGCAGTCCCCGGTCAAAAGCCAGCACCCGCTCCACCAAATCCCGTTCGCTCTCCAGTACACGCCGGGCACAGTCCGCCGCCACCTCGCCGGTGGGATTCAGGCGGATACGGTTTTTTTCACGCTCAAACAGCGGCACGCCCAGAAGCGACTCCAGCTTCTGCATGGACCGGGTCAGGGAAGGCTGCGAAAGATGCAGGGCCGCCGAGGCAGCGGAAAGGGTACCGTGTTGCTCAAAAGCGACCAGTTGTTCCAGAAGTTGCAGTTCAATCATGACGCATCTCTTTCGAAGTATGCATATTCTGTATAGTACAATACAAAAATAATAATGTACACTTCATAATGAATTCATTATGTTAGGTGTATTCACACCGTTTTGTATCCGTCAATACCATAGTTGAAAGGCCATGAACTCCGGGATTCGCCAACGGATTCTCATGAAGGTCCGGCCAACAGCCCGTGCCCCATGAGCAGGTCTTTCAAGCCGGGGCGCGGCCCTGATTCTGCTGCTTTTGCCCGCGCCGTTTTCCCTTGCGGCAGAGGCAGACGGCAAAACGCGCATGACACGGCAGCGCTGACAGGAAAGAACCCATGAAAACCTCAAACGCAGGAGACACGGCAGAAAATGGCAAGCAGGAACGGCAAAAACTGTGCGCCAGAATTTTGGAACTTTTGCCCGAAGAAGGACGTATTGAAAACAGAATCGAGGGTCTGGCACTCACCCGCTACGATCGTCCAAGCGCCGCCACGGTCTGTTTTTACCGCCCCATGCTGGCCCTGGTGGTACAAGGTTTCAAACATTCGCGGATCGGTATTGAGGAATGCGCCTACGGAGCTGGACAGTGCGTGGTGGTTGGCGTGGACATGCCCGGCGTGTACCAAATCGGAGAGGCAAGCCCGGACAGTCCCTTCCTTTCGTTCTCCCTCACCCTCAACCGCTACACTATCGCCAAACTGCTGGAGGAAATGCCGCCCAATAATGCGAATACGCCACATACGCCCGAACAGGCCCGGCCCGTCGTCCTGGCCCCGGCCGGACCGGAACTGCTTGCCGCCTGCGGACGTCTTCTGGGTCTTCTGACAACGCCGGAAAAGATCGCTGTTCTGGCTCCGCTCGTGATCAAGGAAATCCACTTTCACCTGCTCACCGGCGCACAGGGCGATTGTCTGCGTCTGTTCTGCTCCGGGGGCACGCGGGCGGCAAGCATTGCGGAGGCCATCAGCCAACTACGGAGCAACTACGCCGAGCCACTCAACATGGAAGAACTGGCCGGACAGGTGGGCATGTCGCGCTCCACCTTCAACCGCCATTTCCGGCAGGTCACGGGCCTGAGCCCTCTGCAATTCCAGAAGCGCCTGCGCCTGTACGAGGCCGAGCGTCTCATGCTCTTTGAAGGCCACAACGCGAGTTCTGCGGCACTGGCGGTCGGCTATGAAAGTGGTTCCCAGTTCACCCGCGAATACAAGCGCCTCTTCGGCCAGCCCCCCCGCCGCGACGTAACCGAAAAACGGATGTAAACGCCGTTTCCCCACGCGCCCCCACTCGCATCGCGCGCCGCCTTCAGGCGGTGGCACTCACCCAGCCAAACCAGTTTATCCCGATCTCCAGCCTCGCTATTCAGCCCATTTCCCCGTCGTTCAGTCGCTTCGGGCTGTGTCCACCCTCACATGTTGGCGAAGCGCTCCACCGCCTTGGTGAAGCTATCGATGGTGGCGTCAGCGTCGCCGTGTTCGATGCCGTCGCGCACGCAATGCCTGATGTGGCCTTCAAGCACCACCTGGCCCACCCGGTGCAGGGCCGACTTACAGGCGTTGATCTGGGACAGGATGTCCTCGCAGGGGATGTCCTCGTCTATCATGCGGTCCACTGCCTGGACCTGGCCGATGATCTTCTTCAGACGGGCGTGCAGATTATTGGCATTGGCGTTGGTGCATTGCTTCATGGCGTCTCCAGAAGGCCGTCGCGCCCGCCGACCGCTTCAGGAGACGGCGGACACGGATTCATGGGCCGCAGGCGAAGTTTCGGTTTCCTGCGGTTTCCAGGTCAGAAGAAAGGCGGCGTTGACAATGACGAAAACCGAACCCGCGTTGTGGACCAAAGCCCCGCTTACCGGCCCCAACAATCCGGCCGCCGCCAGGCCGATGGCCGCGAAATTCAGGGACATGGAAAAACACAGGTTGGCGCGGATGACGCGCATCATGCGGCGCGACAGGGACAAGAGGTGAGGCAGTTCGGCCAGGTCATCCCTGACCAGAACCAGGTCAGCCGCGTCGCAGGCGATGTCGCTGCCCACGCCCCCCATGGCAATGCCCACGTGAGCAGCCTTGAGAGCCGGAGCGTCATTGATGCCGTCGCCGATCATGCAACTATATTCGCCTTTTTTATTCAAGGCGTCAATGAAAGCCAGTTTGTCCTCCGGCAGTTGACGGGACAGAGCCTCGGCAATGCCCGCCCTGTCGGCAGCGGCCCTCACCGCCTCTTCCCGGTCGCCGCTCAGGAGCGTCGGCTTGACACCCAGAGCACGAATGCCTGTGATGACCGCCCCGACGTCGGGCCGCAAGGCGTCGGCCAGTGAAATGTGGCCCGCATATGCGCCGTCCACGGCCAGGTGGATGCGGCTCGCGCCCTGGACGGAGCTCTCCGACCCAGCGCTTTCCTCCGGAGGAACGACGCTCATCTCGGCCAGGAAGGCCAGGGACCCGGCCAGCACCTCCCGCCCCCCCACCCGTGCGCGAACCCCGCGCCCCGGACGCATGGCGAAATCTTCTGCTTCGGGAGCAGGCGCATGGCCGGTCTGCGTGAATCCCCGGACTACGGCCCGGGCCAGCGGATGCTCTGAACGGGCTTCGACAGAGGCAGCCAGGGCGTAGAGCTCGGCCTCGGGCAGGACAAGGCTCTCAACCGCCGTCACCTCCGGCCTGCCGAAGGTAAGAGTGCCGGTCTTGTCGAAAACCACCCGGCGCGTCTGGGCCAAACGCTCCAGGGCATCGCCCTCGCGCACAAGGAAGTGGTGTCTGGAGGCATTGCCGATGGCTGCAGTCACGGCTGCGGGCGTGGCCAAAACCAGGGCACAGGGACAGAAGACCACCAGAATCGTCACGGCGCGGATCACATCACCGGTTAAGGTCCAGGCCAGGGCTGCTGCCGTCAGAGCGATGACTACGATCCAGGTAGCCCAGCGATCGGCCAGACGCACGATCTTCGCCTTGCCCGCGTCGGCACTCCGCGCAAGGCGCGCCAGACGCCAAACGGAGCTGTCCTGCCCGGCGTTCTCGGCCCGCATGTCAAAGAACCCCTCGGCGACTGTCGTGCCGCTCAACACCGCGTCCCCCGGCCCTTTGTCCACGGGCAGGGGCTCACCGGTCATCACCGCCTCGTCCACCGCAGCCGCTCCGGAGACAATCTTGCCGTCGGCCGGAACGGTCTCGCCAGGCAGAACGCGCAACAGATCGCCGGACCGTGCCTCGTCCGCCGGGATGATGCGTTCCGCGCCGTCCGCCAGAAGCCTCGCCGTGCGCGGCGTGAGCCGGACCAGACGCTCAATGCCCTCCCGGGCTCGGGCTGCTGTCAGGTCTTCCAGAAGCGAGCCGACGCGCATGATGAAAGCCACCTCGCCGGCCGCGAAGTCCTCGCCAATGATGATCGAGGCGATGAGCGCCAAAGTCACCAGCACGTCGGCCCTGATATCGAATCGGGTGAAGAGGCCCTCGGCCGCGTCTTTGAGAATGGGCAGTCCACAAAGGAGAATGGCGATCCAGGCCACGTCGGCGTGAAACAGGGGGAGCTTAGGCGCTCTGAAGAAGCTCGCGGCCAGAGCGATGCCCGCGATCACGAGGACAATGATTTGCAGAATGATGTTCTTGCGCATGGTCTTACCTCCTGATGGTTAATGGTGGCGGGGACGGCTTATGCCAATACCCCTATAGGTATGTTATACCATTACGGGTATGGGTTATCAAGAGGAAAGAATGCTCCAAATGGGCGGATCAGGCAAACAATCGCCCGGTTTGTATATAGCTTTGCCCGGCGCAACAGCATATCGTCCTCATCAGCAGACTGACAAATCGGCACTCGCAGGCCGGGCAACTCCCCAAGCCGCCTACGGCGGCAGCTCCCCCGATGAGGGAGCCCTGAGGCCCCGCTGCATGAGCAACTATCAAACCAACATCAATCACCCCCAACAAAGGAGCATCGATATGAACACTCAACTCTTCTGCCTTCTGACCGGAGCCGCGTTGTTCGCCGCTCAATCCGCCCAGGCCGCCGACACACAGGCCAATCCTTTTGGCCTCGTATACCGGGGAGCCATCACCAAAAACGAACCGGGACAGGTAAACATCCATCCGGTAACCTACAAGCTGCGGGACATTGAGGTGGCCGCCAATGTCTATACGCCCGCGAACTACGACGCCGCCAGGAAATACCCGGCCGTGGTGGTGGCGCATCCCAACGGCGGAGTCAAGGAACAGGTGGCCGGGCTCTACGCCCAGCGCCTGGCCGAGCGCGGCTACATCACCATCACCGCCGACGCCGCCTATCAGGGAGCAAGTTCCGGTGAGCCCCGCAATGTGGACCGGCCCGCCTTCCGTATTGACGACATCCGCGGCATGGCCGACTACATCGGCCAATATCCCGGCGTGGACAGCAACAAACTGGCACTCCTGGGCATCTGCGGAGGTGGCGGTTACTCCCTCAAGGCGGCCCAAACCGACAAGCGCTTCAAGGCCGTGGCCACGCTCTCCATGTTCGATTCCGGCCGTGTGCGGCGCAACGGCTTCCTGGACGCGGACAAGGCGAATATTCAGAAACGTCTCCAGGATGCTTCGAAGGCACGGGCCGAGTACGCGGCCACCGGCAAGCCCGTCTATCTGGGCAGCAAGCCGGGCAAGATGACGGCCGAGGAACTGGCGAAAATTCCTACCGATCTCTATCGCGACGGCATGGAGTACTACGGCGACACTCACGCGCACCCCAATTCCACCTTCGCCTACACCGCCGACAGCCTGCTCGACCTGATGGAGTTTGATGCCACCAGCAACATGGATTTGATCGACCAGCCCCTGCTCATCATGGCGGGCGAGAAGGCCGATACCCTGTACATGAGCGAAGACGCCTTCAACAAGGCCACGGGCACGACGAACAAGAAACTGTTCAAAATCCCCGGCGCGACCCATATACGTACTTACTGGTTCCCGGAATATGTGGATCAGGCTTTGAACAAGCTGGGCGAGTTCTACGGCAAGAACCTGTGAGGTTTTTGTGATATTTGCGATGCGGGGCCCTCACGGCCGAACCGGGACTGTGATGCGCCCCCTCCGTATACCAAACAACGGCGGATGAAATCGCGCAGAATTCCTCTCTAGTATGCATTACACGCATAGTACAATGAGCAACTGGTATTGTACATACCAAAAGAAATACAGTATATTAGAAGCGTTCACGATTCCGACTATTCTGCTGGAATATACATGGCTCAGAGTACACTCACCCATCGAAAGACAAGGAGAACAACAATGCGTGTGGAACTCATCAACGGCAGTCCGCATCCCCAGGGTTCAACCAGCGTGGCGCTTTTGGAAGTGGAGCGCGTGCTTCAG
>JAFPZV010000130.1 GCA_017417085.1 Deltaproteobacteria bacterium
CCCGGACTTGAGCACGCCGAAATAGACCGGCAGCCATTCCAGGCAGTTCATCATCAGGATGGCCGCCTTCTGGCCCTTGCGGATGCCACGGGACAAAAGCAGGTTGGCCACCCGGTTGGCCTTTTCGTCAAACACGCTCCAGGTGATTTCCCGGCGGTAGGGGGTGGCGGTGGTGGGCTGGATCAGCTCGTATTCCCGCCAGGTCACCCGGGGCTCTTCCTGAATTTCCGGGTTCATTTCCACCAGGGCGATTTCGTTTCCGTATAGCTTACTGTTTCTTTCCAGCAGATCGGTAATGGGCATAGAACTGAGCATTCCTTTCCGCAAGCGAAGCGCTGTCCTGCGCTTTATCGCTTTTATTCGCTAAAGAATCATACCGCAATCCGCGCCGCTTGTCAAGAGCTATCCAACCATCATTTTCATGGAACAGGGGCTTTTCCCGGCGGCAAGCCTCGAAAAACCGAAAAAATACGAAAAAAGGGGGAAAAATTTCCGTTTTCGATTTACTTACACGCTTTAATGTGCTAAAATAATCGATAGATTCTTTCCGCAGGCGGCGGAAAGGGAAAACGCCTGTGAACCGACGAAAGGAGGGCGCGCGATGCCGAGGGCAGCGAAGAAGCAGCGCAGCATGGCGATGTACGAGGCCATCATGCAATTGAAGGACGTGGAGGAATGTTGCCGGTTCTTTGACGATCTGTGCACGCCTACGGAGCTGCGCAGTATGGAGCAGCGCTATGACGTGGCGGTGTATCTGCTGCAGGATCAGGTCTATACGGAGATTTTGCAGAAAACCGGGGCCAGCAGCGCCACCATCAGCCGCGTGCGCCGGAACATCCTGGATAACGAGGCGGGCGGCGCCATGCGGGAACTGATTCAGCGGCAAGGCTTGGTCAGAGGGCCAGAAGATGATTAACGATGATAGAAAAGAGTTGAGAGTTGGGAGTTGAGAGTTGAGATGATATAGTCTGCGCGCTTTGGAAGCCGAAGTGTTCAGCAATATAAATCTCAACTCTCCACTCTCAACTCTCCACTCTCTCGACTTTGACAAATTAAGGAGAGTAGATCGAAAATGAAAACCCTGATGCTCGGCAACGCGGCGGCGGCCAGGGGCCTTTATGAGGCGGGATGCGCGGTGGTATCCAGCTATCCCGGCACGCCCAGCACCGAAATCACCGAAGAACTGGCGAAGTACGGCGAAGTGTACTGCGAATGGGCGCCCAATGAAAAAGTAGCCATGGAAGTGGCTTTCGGGGCTAGTTTGGCGGGCAAACGCAGCTTCTGCGGCATGAAGCATGTGGGCCTCAACGTGGCGGCGGATCCGCTGTTCACCATTGCCTATACGGGCGTGAACGCCGGCATGGTCATCGCCGTGGCGGACGACCCCGGCATGCATTCCAGCCAGAACGAGCAGGATTCCCGCCATTACGCCAAGGCGGCCAAGCTGCCCATGCTGGAGCCTTCCGATTCGGGGGAGGCCCTGGCCTTCGCCAAAGCGGCCTATGAAATCTCCGAAACCTTCGATTGCCCGGTATTCCTGAAAATGTGCACAAGGGTGGCCCATTCCCAGTCCCTGGTGGAAACGGGAGAAAGGATCGCGCCGCCGGAAAAGCCCTATGAAAAGAACATCGCCAAATATGTGATGATGCCCGGCAACGCCATCCGCCGCCATCCCATCGTGGAGGAGCGCACGCGGAAGCTCATCGCCTTCGCCGAGGAAACCGGATTGAACCGGGTGGAAGACGGCGCGGATCACAGCATCGGCGTCATCACCGGTTCCACGTCCTATCAGTACGTGAAGGAAGCCTGCGGGGACAAGTATCCCGTTTTGAAGCTGGGCATGGTGTGGCCCCTGCCGGAAAAGAAGATCAAAGATTTCGCAGCGTCGGTGGACAAGCTGATCGTGGTGGAGGAACTGGACCCCTTCATTGAGGAGCATTGCCGGAACCTGGGCCTCAGTCCCGTTGGCAAGGAACTGTTCCCGCTCCTGGGCGAACTGAGCCAGACCGTCGTGGCCGAAAAGCTGGGCATCGCCCACGAAACCGGCGCGAAGCTGGAGGAAGCCATTCCCGCCCGGCCGCCGGTCATGTGCGCGGGCTGCCCCCACCGGGGCCTGTTCTACACCTTGAACCGCAACAAGTGCACAGTGCTGGGCGATATCGGCTGCTACACCCTGGGCGCGGTGGCGCCGCTGTCCGCCATTGAAATGACGGCCTGCATGGGCGCGTCCGTCAGCGCCATCCACGGCTTCAACAAGGCCCGGGGCGCGGAAAGCGAACATAAGACCGTGGCGGTCATCGGCGACAGCACCTTCATGCATTCCGGCATGACGGGGCTGGCCAACATCGCCTACAACCAGTCCAATTCCACCGTGATCATCCTGGACAACTCCATCACCGGCATGACCGGCCACCAGCAGAACCCCACCACCGGCTACAACATCAAGGGCGATCCGGCGGGCAAGATCGACCTGGAAAGCCTGTGCAAGG
>JAFPZV010000131.1 GCA_017417085.1 Deltaproteobacteria bacterium
CTCAAGGAGACTGGAGAGCACATTATCGGCCAGGGACCGTTGTTTGCCTCTTCCATGCCGTGGTCCTATTTCGAAAAGGCCACCTTCAAAGAGGCGCAGGATTAGAAAGTATTTCTTTTTTACCCAAGGAGAAATCTATGCGTACTTCCCTTTCTCGCATTGCCATCCTGGCAGCTGCCGGGGTGCTGGTTCTCAGCGCTGCGGCAAGCGCGGCGCGCTTGCAAACCGCTCCTTTCGGAGGCCAGGCCAAGGCTGCCGACTATCCGCCCTTCTTCCCGGGCAATAATAGTACCGCCCAAAGCCCCGACCATCTCTGGCTCCAGGGTCAGTGGAGCTGCCGTTTCCCCAAGAGCGTCGCCACCTTTGCATTCCAGGGTGACAGCTTCCAGATCTCGGTTCCCGGCCAGAATCCCCAGAGCGGCACTTTCCGTGCTGAGAAGAACACGCTGCGCCTCGAAAACCGCAACGGACAGGTTGTAACCATGCCCTACACCCGCCAGCAGGAAACGCTTTCCCTGGATGGAGCGCCCTGCATCCGTACCGGTACCGGAACAGCACCCACGCCCTCCCAGGATATTGATCGTTTGCAGGGCCTTTGGGCGGTGCAAGCCTCCAACGGCAACAGGGCCGAATTGATATTCCGGGGAAATCACTACGAGAACACCATCAACGGCCAGCTTTACGAGGCCGGTTCCTTCCGTCTGGAAGGGGATCGTTTTTATGCGCAACCGGACAACGGGGAAGCCTATGAGGAGTACTGCACCTTTCAGGGAAACGATACGCTGATCATCGGCGAAACCGCCTACCAACGGCAGGGGCAGGGACAGACATTCAGCCCTGAAGAGCAGATCCAGGGCAGTTGGGATACATCCGTGAAGGGCATGACCGTCACTCTCACCTTTGAAAGAGACCGCTACCGCATGAGCGCCGGCAATCAGACCATTGAAACCGGCACTTTCAGATTTGATGGCCAGCGGCTGTACGCCCAACCGCAGGGAAAACAGGCCTATGACAATCCCTGCCAGATTCAGGGGAATCAACTGATTATCAATAATAAAAATGTCTACCAGCGCAGGGCAGGCGGCAATACCTTCCCTGTACAGGCCACAAACAACATCAACGGCAGCTGGCGCTCTACCAGCGATTATTCCACGCTGCTCATCTTCAGCGGCAACCAGTATCAGCTGAGACGGAACAACCAGATCAACGAAAGCGGCACATTCCGGATCGTGGGAAACCAGATTGAAACACAGCCAAGCGGCCGCGCAGCCTATGCCACACCGTTCCAGCTCATGGGCGATACGCTGCTTGTCGGCAATATCCGCTACCAGCGGCAGAGCAATTAAAAACCGCCGCTTCACAGATGCATTCCGATTCGTACCAAAGCAACGGGGCAAAAGTACTGCAACTTTTGCCCCGCATTATTTTTTCCTCCGCTTTAGTTTACAAGCCAGTCACGCAACAAACGGCGCTCCTTTGGCGTTCCGGATGGACACTTACGCGTAAACACCTCATCAATGGCGGCCAGCATGGTATTCACCACTTCCATGTTGAGCACATCCGTCCCCGGTAAAGATTCCGCGGAAAACGCTGCAAGATTATGCGGGCAGCAGTTCACCTGCGGGCCATCCTCGGTTTGATAGAGAAGCGGCAGGCCGTGGGTGCGGCAGATGACGGGACGGGCCGCATACAGCAGACAGATGTCCTCCCGCAGCAATGGACAGACATCTTCGCCGGAATGTGCCGCATGATGAAGCAGATCTTCCTGTTCATGCAGCGGCAGGGCACGAAGAGCCTGCTGAATGAATATGCCCTCCACAGCGGAAAGACTCAAGTGCTGGCAGCAATCGGCGCAACCACGGCGGCACCGCATGTGATCGCCGTAGCGCGCCCGGATCCGGGCGCTGAAAGCGTCCAGCTGCGTCAAAAGAGCCCGATAATCGGCGAACAACGTCTCGGGAAGCAGTGCATCCTTCATACGGCGTTACCTTTTTCCGTTCCCGCTCAACGAATTTTCCCCATGGCATCAATTAAAAGCACCGAACTTTCCAGATAGCGCGTTACCTTTTCCAGATCGAAGCCGGTCGGGCGCACAAACAGCACTCTCCCGCCCACCTCGCTTTCACGGGAACGCAGCTGGGGGAAATAAACCACGCCCAGTTCGGGTGTCGCGACCATGCCGCCTCGATCGGTCGCATCGCTGGAAAGCAGCATTTCGGCGGCCAGCCCCGGCATTGCCAGCACCTTGGCCGATGAAACCAGCCACTCCTGCACTCTCAGAGGATCGCCATAGAACTCCCGCTCCACCTCCTGCCGCACCCGGTCGGTCATGTCAAAGCGACCAATCCAGATGCCATTTTCCTGCTGGTCCAGCCGCGCACCGGTTACCGCATCCAGCAGTATGGCGCCATGCAGGCTGACCGCGCCCTGAGCGCAGCTGGCCGTCAAAAGCGCAAGCCCCGCATCGAAAGCTTCGGCAGTGACACCCGCATCCAGCAGAATCTTGCGGGCGGTCTTGCGGCTGTCTCTCCAGGAACCGGCGCTCACCGTCATCATGTCCGGCAACCGGGCGGTCGAGACATCGAAATGATTCAAGGTTTCAATTTTCAGGACAATCTCGTCCGCCACATTGCGCCCGCCCAGCGCCAGCTTGTCGATCATATCGCGGGCGATGTCCTTGATCTCGTCGTAGGAGCCCAGTCGATCGGATCCGCCGACATGATGCCCCTGATAGCTTGATTTCAAATGAAAGCCGTACAGCCTGTTGTTCAGATCCTCCGCCATGGCAATCGTTCTCCCTTAAAAATGACGGGTTATTTTTCAAGTCGCCGGTTCAAAATCATCCTTCGCGACAGGCACCAACGCTCCCACCGGGCAGGCTGCCGCCAACAACTCCAGATCCGCTCCTGCGGCGACATCTGCAAGCGGACGATTCAGCGCGGGCATTACCCTTGCCTTGAAACCACGTCCGGCAAAGCCCAGCACCGGCGTGCCGGCTCTCTCCGCAAGCCGTACGCAGAGCCCGCACTGAATGCACTTGTGCCGATCATGGACAACCTGCGCATGGCTGGCGTCATGTTCGTAAGAACGATGCGCGCCGGCAAAACGCTCCTGCCGAGCCCCGAAAAGCGCCGCATATTCCCGC
>JAFPZV010000132.1 GCA_017417085.1 Deltaproteobacteria bacterium
ACTCATGACGGGCAAGATCATCAGGTTTCACGCCATGCCCTTGGAAAAATTTTCCCAACCAAAGGTCTTCTCTTTGAGGGGAGGCGGCAAAGTCAGTTGAGGAATTCACATCCCCGTATGCCCCAGCCCGCCTTCACCGCGTTCGGAAGAACTGCTGAAGGCTTCAACAACACGGAGCCCCACCTGGGTCACCGGCATGAAGATTATCTGGCAAATGCGGTCGCCGGGGTGGACGATGAAGGTCTCTTGTCCGCGGTTCCACAGCCCGACCAGAATTTCGCCGTGATAGTCGCTGTCAATAATACCAACCAGATTGGCCAGCACAATGCCGTGACGGATGCCGAGGCCGGAGCGCGGCGCCAGAAGTGCCATCAGACCGGGATCTCGGATGTTGAGCGCCAGTCCGGTGGGGATGATGTGGGTGGAACCCGCTTCCAGCGGAAGCGGTTCCTCAATGCAGGCGCGCAGATCCATGCCCGCGCTGCCCGCGGTGGCATATTCCGGCAGGGGAATTTCCCTGCCCACAAGTGGATTGAGGATTTTTACCTCGACTACATTTCCCATATGATTTATAAATTCCTGTTTTGTGCCATGTTCATCTGTCCGATGGTTGATGAGGGTGGCTTTTTTGTTGAAATCGTTTGAGCTTTCTTTCTCCGGTGCTTTTGATAAGCCCGGCAGTGTTTTTGAAAGGGATGGCCATGATTGTCACCATCAATTCGACAAATCCCCAGATGCGTTTCATCCGCAAAGTGGTGGAATGCTTGCGTGAAGGCGGCGTTGTCGCCTATCCCACCGATACGGTTTACGGCATTGGGTGCGACATTTTCAACCAGAAAGCGCTCAAGCGGATCTACCAGCTCAAGCAGAGGGATCCGCGCAAGCCCTTTTCGTTTATCTGTTCCGATATTTCCGACATCACCCAGTACGCCCAGGTCAGCAACTTCGCCTTCAAGATTGTCAAGCGTCATCTGCCCGGTCCCTACACCTTTGTGCTGGAGGCAACCAGAGTGGCTCCCAGTCTGCTCATGACCCGCCAGCACACCGTCGGCATCCGCATTCCCGACAACGCCATCTGCAACATGATTGTGCGTGAACTGGGGCATCCCTTGGTGACGACCAGCGCCAACATCAGCGGCGAGGATTCGTTGAGTGATCCACTGGAAATTGAACGGGTGCTGGGAAAACAACTGGATATGGTGGTGGATGGCGGGATTCTGCGCGGCGAGCCTTCGTCCGTGATAAGCCTTGTCGGGGATCAGGTGGAGGTTCTGCGCGAAGGAGGCGGCGACATCTCCTGGATTGAAATGGAATAGTTTCTCTGAATAAATAAAAACGGAAGTTGATGCAAAAAACCGCAACCGGCCTCAAACCGGCTGCGGTTTTTATTTACAGAGACAACGTTTTAAAGCGTTTTGGCCTTTTTGACGATGTTTTCCACAGTGAAACCGAAATTTTTCATGACCGTTTCTCCCGGCCCGGAGGCGCCGAAGCCGGTCATGCCGAGAATCGCTCCATCCAGCCCCACGTAGCGCTCCCAGCCCTGCGGACTGCCGG
>JAFPZV010000002.1 GCA_017417085.1 Deltaproteobacteria bacterium
CGGCCTGGCCCAAACTTGCAGCCATACCGGCGGCCATCGGCGCTTCCATGCTGTCGCAAGCGGGTCTGTGGGCGCAAACCTTTCTGCTGACCGGCCTCATCATGGATGTTTTCCACCACAAGAAGCCGACCACCTACTGGGGAGAACGGCATTTCTGGTCGGGACTCGGCAAGGGAGCGGTCTATGCACTGCTCTTTCTGGGGCTGATTCAGGTCATGGCGCTGTTTGTCCATGTGCCGCTTCTGAATTCCATTTTAACGTTCTGCCCCATTCCCTGCGCGGCCGTGCTCGGCGCCCTGTCGTTTCCATTTTTCCAGACCATTGTTGAGAGCTTTGATGGAAGCGAGGCTTTCCACCGGCGTGTACGCCGCAACTATCGCGACTGGTCGGGAATGGCGCGCGGCGCGGTCGTGGGCGTCGGAATCGCGCTGGCGGTACTGGTGCGCCTTCCGTCCGCATCCAGTTTCGGACGTTTTCTGTTCGGGGCAATCGTGGGCATTGCGGCCTACGCCGGAGTCAACCTGCTCCGCGATCTGCTGCGGATCCGGCGGAAAGACCGCAGCAATCTGCAAACCTGGCGTCTGTACGCGCTGGGCGCAATTTTGGGAGGATGTGCCGGCGGCGGACTCGCCTGGTATGTGGACGCCGCCCAGATTCAGGTGCTTGTGGCAAAATTCTTCAAGTACACCGCGCTGTTCTATCCCCAGGCCGGCATGGCGGTGGAGGACTATGTCATCTACCCGCTCTTCAGCAAGTGGGGCGCCGTCAATCTGGGAGCCTCTCCCGGAGCGGTGCGCCTTTTCTACAACGAGGCACTTTCGGGCGTTATCAACTGGTCGCTGGCGGCGCCGCTCTTCAGCGTCAACATCGTCCTGCTCAACTCGCTCCTGCAGCGCAGTCTGGCTCCGCTGAAAGGGCTGTTCACCCGCGACGGCATCATCGGCGTGGTGGAACAGACCTTGAGAGTGCTGCGCTGGGGTCTGTGGATGGCACCGGTCATCTACTCCTTCCTGCGCATGGCACCGGATCCCACCTGGTACAATCAGGATGGAGCCATCCGCACCGTCATGGCCACAGTGCAGGCCTGGCTTCTGGAACCTTCCGCCTACCGCGCCTGGAGCCTCGATCTTTTTCTCAAGATGATGACCTACGACTGGCTGCGCATCCTTATCTGGGTCGATCACATGGGACTGCGGGTGGCGACTTTGGTCAACCTCTCCTTTGTAGGATTCGACATTCTGGATGAAAAGGCCGCCCATGCGCTGGGCTGTTCCGCACGGACCCGCTGCATTCCTGAAGGAATCCGCCGTTTCGCCACCTGGGCGCCGCTGCTCATCCCCTTCTATCTGCCGCGCGGCGCGGACTGGAGCTATGTTTGGGACACTTCCGCGGCACGTGCGGCGGAACTGGCCGCAACGTCCTGGCCACCCATCAACTACCTGCTGGCAGCCTTTATCTTGCTCATGGCACTGACCGGTTTGACGCTGGCCCTTCGCCGCCGGGCGAAAAGTTCCGTTTCCACCGCTGCTCCGGTCCCGGTTCCCCCGGCCTGTCATCTGCTCGGCAATGGCCGCTATACCGTCGAAATCTCCGAAAACGGATGCGGTTACAGCCGGGTTTTCAGCGGTGTCCGCAAGGGCTTTGAACTCGATCTGACCCGCCGTCCCGATGATCCGCTCCAGTGGCGGGGCAAGTTCTTCTACGTGACCGAGAAAGGGGAAAATGACTGGTGGGCGGCAAGTCCCGGTCCTTCGAAAACCGCCGTTGACACCATCTGCACCCGTCCCGATCCGCTGACGGTTGTTTTCGAGCGCTCCCGCAACGGGCTTAAGGTGGTGAGCACCGTTTCGCTGAATCCGGATCAGACGCTGGAATACCGTTCCTTACGCTTCATCAATCTGGACGATCGGCCGCGTAGCCTGGAGCTGGCCAGCTATCAGGAATTTGGACTGAACAACACCGACGCCTACCGCCGCGCGCCGTTCTACAACTTCCTGCACATCGGCGTGCGCTTCAACCGCCCGTTCACCGCGCTGCTGGCGCAGAACCGTCTCAACAAGACGGATCACGAGGATCCGACCTTAAGAAAAATGTCCGGAGAGACGGCGTTTCATGCAGTCATCCCGGGCGAAGGCATCACGCTTTTGGGCTACGACGATTCACGCACCGACTTTCTGGGACGCTCAACCGCGCTTTCGCCGGATGCGCTCAACCGGCCGCCCGCCCATTTGCCCTGCGATGAAACGCTGCACTACACCTTCGATCCGGCTGCAAGCCTGCGCCTGGGCGTGGAACTCGAGGCTCACGGCGTCCGGGAAGTGCGCTTTGTTGACGGCTATGCCGCAAGCGAAGCCGAAGCGCTGGCGGAGTTGGGCAAGCTCC
>JAFPZV010000133.1 GCA_017417085.1 Deltaproteobacteria bacterium
CAAACCGTCCACCAGAGCTTCCTGGCGCCGGCTGATTTCGCCCAGATTGTCGGTAAACATCTCCGGTGTCATCTCCACCTGGACATCCAGCGTATCGCTGTTGTGGACACGGTCGACGATGATCTGGTAGTTCGCCGCATAGCCGTGGTTCAGAAGCACGGTTTCGATCTGGGACGGGAAGACGTTGACGCCGCGGATGATCAGCATATCGTCGGTACGGCCGCGAGGCTTGGTCATCTTCACATGGGTACGGCCGCAGGAACAGGGCTTGCGGGTCAGGGTGGTGATGTCGCGGGTGCGGTAGCGCAGCAACGGGAAGGCGGACTTGGTAATGGACGAAAAGACCAGCTCGCCCTGGGTTCCCTCGGGAAGCACCTCGCCGGTGTCGGGATCGATAATTTCGGCGATGAAATGATCTTCGTTGATATGCATGCCGCTCTGCTCGGAGCATTCAAAAGCCACGCCCGGCCCGGAAATTTCCGTCAATCCGTAGATATCATAGGCCTTGATCCCCATCGTGGCCTCAATGTCATGCCGCATTTCCTCGCTCCACGCCTCGGCGCCGAAAATGCCGGCTTTCAGCGGAATGTCGTCCGGCCCCAGGCCCATGCTCTTCATTGTTTCGCCGATATAGGCCGCATAGGAGGGCGTGCAGCAGAGAATCGTCGCGGACAGATCGCGAATGAACATGATCTGGCGCTCGGTGTTGCCGGAGGAAGTGGGAATGGTCAGACAGCCGACCTTGTGGCTGCCGCCGTTCAGGCCGGGGCCGCCGGTAAAGAGACCGTAACCGTAGGAAACCTGGCAGACATCCTTTTTGGTGCCTCCCACAGCGCAGATGGCCCGGGCGCAGCAGTCCTCCCAGATATCAATATCGGCCTGGGTGTAAAACGCCACCACCCGTTTGCCGGTCGTCCCGGAAGTGGACTGGATGCGCACGCAGTCTTCCAGCGGCGCGGCCAGCAGGCCGTACGGGTAGGCGTCGCGCAGATCCGCCTTGGAGAGGAAGGGCAGTTTGTGCAGATCGCCGGTGGATTTGATGTCTTCGGGCGTCAGCCCTTTTTCCTCCATCTTCTTGCGGTAGTAGGGGACATTGTCCCACACGTGCCGCACCTGCCTGACCAGCCGTTCATCCTGCCAGGCCTTCAGCTGTTCCCGGGAAGCGGTTTCAATCTCTTTCTGATAGTACTGTTCCATAAATCCCTTTCTCCTCCATGCATGCCCGCATGTTCAACAGGTTCAAAATCCTCGCCGCAAAGGCCGCCCCTCCATCTCAAAGGCTTCCCTTCCTCTGCGTTAAAGAGGCGATTTCTGTGGAGTTTAACATTTACTCCAGATATGGCGAAAAAATCAAGAGACAAAAACGTTCTTCCCGGACAGTCAAACCAGATCGGAAGAATGAGGCAATTTTTCCGGGGAAGATTCTGCTCCGTCCGATGCAAAACCCGGCACTTTGGGACGATCGAGCTTGATCGCGTATCCAAAGATGTAGGTGCAGACCGGCACTCCCAGAAGCAGTCCCCAGAAGCCGAAGAGCTTGCTGGCCAGAGTCAGGATGATGAGGATGATCACCGAATTGATGCGCATATAGGAACCGTAGACGCGCGGATTCAGGATATAGCCCTCTATAAGGTGGATGATAATGATAAGCACCACCGCCATAAGCATGGTGTGCAAGCCCTTCGACTGCAGCGCCACCAGACAGATGGGAATGGAGCTGATAAACACGCCCACCACCGGAAAGAAGCTGAAGATGAACACAATGACCGCCAGAAAGGCCACATGCGTTCCCAGCCCCAGCATGCTGATGCCTATGGCTGTCAGGATGCTGTTGATGATGGCGATGATGAGCTGCGCTTCAAGAGCCCGGCCCAGCACCATTGAAAAATCCCGGATATTGCCGCCGACCGCCTGATAGATGAAACGCAGCCGCGTATCGGCAAGCGACTGTACATTGCGCCCCAGCGACGGCATATCCAGCACAATAAGAAAGGAGAAAAGCAACGAAAGCAAAAAATTGGTGGCAAAAGTCAAGATTTTGCCGCCCACGTTGCTCAGAGTGTCGACAATCCTGTTGATATTTTGAGCACCACCAGACAGATCGCCCAAACCAAAAAGCTGCTGCAGAAATTTGGTGGTGGGTGAAGCACGCAGAGCCCGCTCCTGAGGAGCTGGAACAGAGATTTCCGGAGCGGGCGTTTTTTTCGCATGCGAACCTTTCGCCGGGACGGAAACTTTGGCCTTTTCCTCTTTCGGATCATCATCATCCGCCAAATAGGGGGAAAGCACCTGTTCCACCATCGGATACTTGCCGGCCAAACGGTAGATCTCCTCATCCATGCGGGAGATGTAATTTCCCAGTTGGTTGACAAAGATCTGGGTCTGAGTCTTGACCCGCGGCACCAGAAAAATACCGACAGCTGTCATTACACAGATAAAAGCAAAAGCCACCACGATCACCCGGAGGCAACGATTCGGTATACAAAAGGCCAAACGGGCACCCACTCTGGTCTGCAGATAGGCAAAGACAAAAGTTAAAAAAATGAGCAAAAAGAAGGAACGAAGCAGATAGAGCAATCCGGCGATCACCCCCCAGGCAAAGAGATTGGCGGCATGGGGCAGAATAAAATTCCAGGGCGGCGGAATTTTTTCGGACATGTGACGGCGCATATTTCCTCCCGCTGGGAAAAAAATGAAAACAGCTTCCTCCGGCAACACATACAGATGGGAATGGTTACTTTAAAAAAATATCAAGGGCTTGTCGAGCCCCGTTTCCAAACCTTGTGCCCTTCTCCAAGCTGGGCTACAATTTGGGCAGTCTCATCCCGGCAGCGCCGGACGGCCAGGCGCCATCCGGGAAACCATTCGCGGCTGTCAAGCCATCCCCCATTTCAAACAAGGAGAAACGTATGGCACAGAAAAATGAAATTTATAAATGCGGCATCTGCGGCAACATCGTTGAAATCCTCCACGCCGGAGGCGGCGGACTGGTGTGCTGCGGCCAACCCATGAACCTGATGCGTGAAAACACTGTGGATGCATCCCAGGAAAAGCATGTGCCGGTCATTACCAAAATTGACGGCGGGTACAAGGTAACGGTTGGAGCCGTTGCTCACCCGATGGAAGAAAAACACTTCATAGAGTGGATCGAGCTCATCGCCGACGGCGCGGTGTACCGCAAGGATCTGCAGCCCGGTGATGCCCCGGAAGCCATCTTCATGGTCACGGCCGCCAAGGTGGAAGCCCGCGAGCTGTGCAACCTGCACGGCCTGTGGAAAGCCGGAAACTGATCGGAGAAAAACCATGAGCGTCAAAGTGACCGTTTTGTGTGAAAACATGACCGGCCGTCTTGGCTACGGCGAGCACGGCTTTGCCGCGTTCATCGAAACCCCCGCAGAAAATCTGCTGTTCGACACCGGCGGCGGCCGTCATCTGGCCGAAAACGCCGCCATCTTCAAAAAAGATCTGCGTTCGGTAAAGAAAATCGTGCTCAGCCATGGTCACGACGATCACGCGGGCGGACTGGCGCTGGCGCTGCGTTCCATCGGCGGCCCGGTCGACATCTACGCCCACCCGGGCGCCTTTCAAAAACGCTGGCTGCTTGCGGAAAGCGGCAAACGCAGCTTCAAGGGGATTCCTTTCCGGCAGGAATACCTGGAAGCTTTGGGCGGACGTTTCATCTTTGACGACAAGCCCCGGGAAATCCTTGAAGGCGTCTGGACCAGCGGAGAGGTTCCACGTACCACCGCGTTTGAAACACCGGATCCCCGGCAGCAGATTCAGGAAAACGGCACCTATGTCACGGATCCCTTCCGCGACGATCAGTCGCTGTTTATCGCCACTCCCAACGGCCTGATTATACTTTTCGGCTGCGCGCACGCCGGCATGATCAACATCATCCGCCACGCCCGCCAGGTCACCGGCGAAAACCGGCTGGCGGCGCTCATCGGCGGCACCCATCTCGGCTTCCTGGGGCAGGAACGGATGAAAGCTTCCATTGAAGAACTGCGTTCCTATTCACCGCAATTCGTTGCCTGTTCGCACTGCACCGGGCTGGATGGCGCGTTTCTGTTGAAAAGCAACTTTGGTGAACAGTTTCAGTATGGCCGGGTAGGCTTCGAATACTGCGGCTGAAACAAAACAACAAACGGCCGGTTTCCGCAAAAGGAAACCGGCCGGCAACAAACAATCCCCTAAAAAGACGGCTTTCAACCAACCGCAATCTTGTCCGCCTGGCCTATCAGTTCACGCGCAACCTTGCGTACCGCTTCGGTGGTCGGGCTGTCCTTGTGGGAAACAACGTAGGGCAAACCCGCATCACCCGAGGCAACGATTTCCGGATCGATGGGGATTTTTCCCAGGAAGTGGACTTCCATCTCCGACGCCATCCGCTCACCGCCGCCGCTGCTGAAAATGTCCACCGTCTTTCCGCAGTGCGGACAAACGAAGCCGCTCATATTCTCGATGACGCCCAATATCGGCAGCTTCATCTGGCGGCAGAACATCACCGATTTGCGCACATCGGACAGCGCCACCTCCTGCGGCGTGGTAACGATGACCGCGCGGGTGTTGTCGCCCAGAAGCTGCAGCAGTACCAGCGGTTCGTCACCCGTACCGGGCGGGCAGTCCACCACCAGATAATCCAGCTCGCCCCATTCCACATCGCGGATGAACTGCAGGATCATCCGGCTCTTCATCGGGCCACGCCAAATAACCGGATCGGTCTGTTTGGGCAGAAGAAAACCGATGGACATGACTTTTATGCCATGATGAACGATCGGCAGCATGGAGTTGTCCGTCCCCATCGGACGCATGTTCTCCGCGCCCAGCATGGTGGGGATACTGGGACCGTGAATATCCACATCCAAAAGGCCCACCGTCTTGCCCTCCTCCGCCAATGCCAACGCCAGATTGACAGCGGTGGAGCTCTTGCCGACGCCGCCCTTACCCGACATGACCAACACCTTGTTCTTTATGCCGCACAGCCGCTGTTCTATCAGCAGGCGTTCCTGATACTGCTCGGGCGTTTCACCCGGTTTCGCATCCTTGGATGTGCAGGTTGCCTTTTTGGCGCAATTTTCACATGAACTGGACATTTTCTTTCTCCTGTTGACAATGTTCACTCCTTCAGGGAACGCACCCCAAAAGAGGCAAAAAGGTTAACGACTCGTTAAGCCCCGGATGTCAGGCCAGATGCCGGGTTCCCCATTCTTTCCCCAGCGACAGAATAGCACGGTTGACGTCCAGCAACTTGGGCCGGGCGCCAAAACTTTCCATCAAACCGCCATCCAAGGCCGCATCCGAAAGTCCCAGATCGCCGCACGCGGCCAATACGCCCAGCATCGCGGTATTGAGCGCCTTGGGCGATCCGGCTTCGCGCGCCATCCGCTGCGCGGGCGCAAACACCATTCTGACATGAGCGGGAGCCTCAAAGGCGCCGACGCTTTCATCCACCAGCACCAGGCCGCCTTCGCGCACATCACCGATAAAACGTTCCAGCGAAGGACGGTTGAAGGCTACCAGCACGTCAATCTGCTCGATGACCGGCGAACCGATGCGGTTGTCCGCCAAAATGACCGCGCAGTTGGAGGTGCCGCCGCGCTGCTCCGGCCCATAGGAGGGATACCAGGAAACATGACGGCCGGCGGCAACTCCGGCGCGCGCCACAATCAAACCAAAGCTCAGCACTCCCTGTCCGCCAAAACCGGCGATCTTCAGACGCACCGCGTTCCTGCCTGCAACATCGGCCACGGAGGGGGCAGCCGTGTTTTTCGCCCGCAAATCAAAGATTCGATCGAGTTCCTCTTTGGCGTACACGCTTTGGGCACGGGCAATCGGTGTGGCAGCTTCGCTCCGATCGCGGAAATTGCCCAGCGGAAACTCCTTTTCCATCTGTTCGTTGACAAAGGCGGCGTTTTCCGTTGCGGACATCTTCA
>JAFPZV010000134.1 GCA_017417085.1 Deltaproteobacteria bacterium
CTGATCCCACGAGAGGTTCAGCAGCCAGGCCGCCTCCGGAAATGGGCTGCCGCGCCGGATGGTCAGCAGCAGGGCTTCCTCTGTGCAGGAGGCATCCACCACATGGGATCGCAGTTCCATCGGCTCGTGACGGTCGGGGCGTTCCCCCCAGATTTCGGAAGCGGCCAGAAAACTGGCAATGCGTTCCTCAAGCTGCGTCCTGTCTTCACCGTTCAGGGCTATCCGGTAGCAGCTGGATTCGACGCTTTCTGCGGGAGAAAGCGTTCCCGGCGGAATTCGTACCGCCTCGCTCACAGCTATTCCCTCGGGCAACTCCCGATTGAGCGCTTCTTCGACTGCGGAAGGAGCAAGGGACTCGTTCAGTTCCATATCGACAATCTCGGCAAGACTTTCCACGCCCAGGGGCAGGGCGTCGCCGAACGCGATGCGCGGCGCGGGATGAAAGCCCTCGGAAAAGCGCACCGGGATCCGCGCGCGGCGCACGGCGCGATGGACCACGCTCATCATCTCAAGATGCCCTAAAAAACGGGTCTTGCCGGTTTTGGCCAGGCGCATCCGCACGATGACGCGCTCCTGCAGGGGCGATGCCGTCTTCATGTTTGCCGGCGTCGGAATTGTGTCGGCGGACGGCGCCTGCGCATCCCCGGAAACGATGCGGGGGGCGATCTCCTGAAAATCACAGACGCCGCAGTTGCTGCAGTGGCCGCCGCGGCAGTCGGGCGTGATTTCTCCGGCAAGCGCCTTGTTCCATTCACGCGCCAAAAAGGCCTTTTCCAGTCCGGAATCAATATGATCCCAGGGCAGAACTTCATCCAGGTCCCGTTTGCGCAGATACCAATGCGGGTCAAGGCCATTGGCGGCAAAGGCTTCCATCCAGGTATCAAAACGGAAATGTTCTCCCCAGGCGTCGAAGCGGCAGCTGTGCTCGACCGCCCAGCGCAGCACCCGTCCCAGGCGCCGGTCTCCGCGGGAGAAGACGCCTTCCAGAAAGGAGGTGCGGGCATCGTGGTATTTGAAACGCAGCTTTTTGCGGCGCAAACTGTCCTTCAGGAAGTTCTGGCGTTCCTCAATGGCTTCCTGATGGAGCTGTGAACACCATTGAAAGGGTGTATGCGCTTTGGGCACGAAACTCGAAACGGCAACATGCACATCCGCGCCCCCCGGGGGTCCCTTGCCACAGCGTTTGACCCTGGCGGCCAGTTCGACCAGCCCCTCCAGATCTTCGGCAGTTTCCGTGGGCAGGCCGAGCATGAAGTAGAGCTTGATCAGGCGCCAGCCAAGTTCGAAGGCCGTGCGGCATTCCGCCAGCAGATCCGCTTCGCTGATTCCCTTGTTGATAACGCGCCGCATCCGTTCGGTACTGGCTTCCGGAGCCAGCGTCAGGCCGGTTTTGCGGATTTTGCGCAGCTCGTCCAGCATGGCGGTGCTGAGAGAGCCCACCCGCAGGCTGGGCAGCGATACCGCAATGCGCTGCTCGTCCAGCGTTTTGACCAGGGAGGTGAGCAGGGGCTCGATGCTGCTGTAGTCGCCGGCCGACAGCGACAGAAGCGACACGTCTTCGAAGCCGCTGCGCTCAAGCGCCTCGAACAGGATGCTGGAGATGGTCTCCATGCGACGTTCCCGCACCGGGCGGTAGATGAAGCCCGCCTGGCAAAAACGGCAGCCCCGCGTGCAGCCGCGGCAGATTTCCACCGCTACCCGGTTGTGAATGGTCTGCATGAAGGGAATGATGGGTGTGGTAGGGTAGGGCGCGCCGTCCAGATCGGCGACAAAACGCCGGCGCACCCTGGTCTTTCCTCCCTCGCGTGCTTCGATGGCGGCCAGGCGTCCGTCCTCCTGGTAGATCGGCGTGAAATGGCCGGGCACATAGACGCCCTCAATCGTTGCCAGCCGTTTCAGCAACTCCTCCCTGGGCTCGTGTGCCCGTTTCGATTCGCGCAGCGCGGCGCACAGCTCCACGAGCACCTCTTCACCGTCGCCGAGAACCACCGCATCCAGAAAATCGGCCAGCGGCTCCGGGTTGTACGCACAGGGGCCGCCAGCGATGACGAGCGGCGCATCTTCCCCCCGCTGTGCGCTTTCCAGCGCGATGCCGCCCAGACGCAGCAGGTTGAGCACGTTGCTGTAGCTCATCTCATACTGCAGGGTAAAACCGACGATGTCGAAACGTGAAAGCGGGGTTTCCGATTCCAGCGAAGCCAGCGGCAGCCGGCGTTTTTCCAGCTGTTGCTCCAGATCCGGCCAGGGCGCGTAGACTCTTTCCGCCGCAATCCAGGGTTCCCGGTTGAGGCATTCGTAGAGGATGGCCAGGCCGATGTTGCTCATGCCCACCTCGTAGACGTCCGGAAAAACCAGCGCCACACTTATGTCCACCTTCGCGCGGTCCTTGCGCACAGCGCCATATTCACCGCCCAGGTAACGTGAAGGCCGCTCCACCAGCGGCAAAATATCGCAAAGCGTATCGTTCATCGGCATAATGCTGTCAAAATCGTCCTTGTTGAAAAGATGGGAAAAAATTCATAAATGAAGGAAAGCTTCAATAATACACTTCCATCAGGCACAGTCCCTGCGGCGGAGCACAGAGGCGCCGCTGCGGCGTTTCGCCGTGCAGACGCCGGTCCAGCTCTTCGCAGGTGGCGCGTCCGCGTCCGATGTCCACCAGAGCGCCCACCATCAGCCGCACCATGCCCCGCAGAAAACCGCTGCCGCGCACGTCAATGAGGATCCGCTCCCCGTTTTCCGTCAAGGTCATGGAAAAGATCTCGCGCACCGTGGTGCGCGCGGCGCATCCCGCTATCCGAAACTGCGCGAAGTCATGTATGCCGGTAAGCTGCCGCGCGGCATGGCGCATCGCCTCCAGATCCAGCGGCGGGCGCAGCCACCAGCTGAAAGGCGCCTCCAGCGGGGAGCGTACCGGCGCGCACCACAGCGTGTACCGGTAATGCTTGCCCCTGGCATCGAAACGGGCATGGAATCCTGACGGCATTTCGAAAGCGTCCTGCACGGCAATATCTTCCGGCAGCAGGCGGTTTACGCCCTCCCGGAAAGCGGTGAGGGGTAGATCAAGCGGCGTCTGAAAATGCGCCGCCATGCAGCGGGCATGCACGCCCGCGTCGGTGCGTCCGGCGGCAATCAGGCGTACCGGGTGGCCGGTCAGCCGCTCCAGCACACGTTCCACTTCTCCCTGGACCGAAAGCCCTTCGGCCTGGATCTGCCAGCCCACATAACGGGCGCCGTGATAGGCAATGTGGAGCTTGATGGTTCTCATGGCCTTATCCTCCGGAAAAGCCCTGCAGCATCAGGACAAACGCCGGCAGCAGAAGTCCAAGGACGGCGACCGGAAGGTTCCAGCGGTTGGAGGCAAACGGCGGCAGAGAAACATTCTCCAGCTGCAGACGCCCCTGCGCGTAGGCCTGGGCCAGTTCGTCCGCGCGGGTGACCAGCCGTTGCAGCAGCAACGGAAGCGCCCAGCGCAGCAGCTCGATTCGTCCCATGAGCGGTCCCTGAGCTTTTGTGGGCGGACGGTTTTTCGTCACTTCCTGGATCTCGTTTTTAAGAAGAGGGATAAAGTCCAGCACCAGTTTCAGCAGAAAGGCATAACGTCGGATCGGTACCCCCAGACGGGCAAGCGGTTTGGCCAGCGTCGTCAGGGCTGCGACCAGCTGCGCCGGAGGCGTCACGAAGGTCATGAGTGATGAAAAGGTCACGGCCAGTGCCAGCCGTCCGCAGACCAGGAAGCCCTGCAGCAATCCGTCCCGCGAAAGCCAGGGGATGCCGCCCAGTGTGTGCCCGGGTGTCAGCAGCGTATGCAGAAGCAGCGTGCAGAGCAGCAGCCAGCGCAAGGCCCATATTCCCCGCCACCAGCGGCGCAGGGGAATGTGTCCCAACGCCAGCCCTCCCAGGGCGATCGCAGCCAGGGCGCCCAGTTGCAGGGCCCTGGATGCGGCAAAGGAAACCATCACCAAAAACGCCAGAACCACCAGTTTGACGCGCGCGTCAAGCCGGTGCAGAAACGAGTCGCCCTGCAGGTAACATCCAAAGGTGAAGTCGTCGAAGAAACTCATGGGATACAAACAGGGCAGTCCCTGTATACAAAAAACGTTAAGTGCACATCGTGCAAAGGAATATGCAATGCCGGAGATTTTTTCAAGCGCAGAAAAGGCCGCCCGTTTCCCTGATGGCCTTTTGTTTCCCAGCGAGAAAAAATTGTCCTGCAGCCGCGGGAACTGTTATATAAAAATTTTCAACTTTGCAGGACAGTTTTTGGGAAAAGCGGGAACACATCCTTCCCGGGTTGGCCATTTCTTGAAAGGCTTTCATTTAAAATCCAATCTTCGGATATCTTTGGCGGAAGAGGTAACTGTGGAAAATCAGGACAAACATTTCAGGCAGGAAGTGGAACGCCGCCGCACCTTTGGCATTATCAGCCATCCGGATGCCGGCAAGACGACGCTGACAGAAAAACTGCTGCTGTTCGGCGGCGCGATTCAGCTGGCCGGCGCGGTCAAATCGAAGAAAGCCGCCCGCCATACCGCCAGCGACTGGATGGCGATGGAGCAGGAACGCGGCATTTCCGTCAACACCTCGGTTATGAACTTCGAATACCGGGGCTACGCCATCAATCTGCTCGATACGCCCGGTCACCAGGATTTTTCCGAAGATACCTACCGGGTGCTGACGGCGGTGGACAGCGCGCTGATGGTGATCGACAGCGCCAAGGGCGTCGAAACCCAGACCCGCAAGCTGATGGAGATCTGCCGGATGCGCAACACGCCCATCATCACCTTCATCAACAAGCTGGATCGCGAGGGCCTTGAACCTTTGGAGCTGCTTGCCGACATTGAGGACACCCTGCAGATCGAATGCGTGCCGGTTACCTGGCCGGTAGGGATGGGCAAGCGCTTTCGCGGCATCTATCACCTGACGCGCGACGAGATGTGCTTTTTCGATACCCGTACCGCAAAGGATCGGGTACTAGAAGGCGATCTGGTGCGCGGCCTGAACAATCCGGAGCTGGATGCGCATCTGGGCAGCCAGGCGCGGGAACTGCGTGACAGCGTGGAGCTTTTGGGAGAAGCCGGTAATCCGCTGGAGCTCAAGGAGTATCTGAAGGGGAACCAGACGCCGGTTTTTTTCGGCAGCGCCATCAACAACTTCGGCGTCCGCGAGTTGCTCGACACCTTTGTGGAACTGGCGCCGGGGCCTCTGCCGCGTCCGGCGGAAAGCCGCGAGGTTTCCCCCTACGAAGCGGCGTTTAGCGGTTTTGTCTTCAAGATTCAGGCGAACATGGATCCGGCCCATCGTGACCGCATCGCGTTTCTGCGCATCTGCTCCGGGCAGTTCACCCGCGGCATGAAGGTGCGTCATCACCGGGTGGGCAAAGAGGTGCTGCTGAACAACGCCATGATCTTTATGGCCCAGGATCGCAAGAATGCCGAAGAAGCCTTTCCCGGCGACATTATTGGCGTGCCCAATCACGGCACCATCCGCATCGGCGACACCTTCACCACGAAGGAACCGCTGAAGTTCACCGGCATCCCCAGTTTCGCGCCCGAGCATTTCCGGCGCGCGCGTC
>JAFPZV010000135.1 GCA_017417085.1 Deltaproteobacteria bacterium
AAAACGGCTCAGTCGAGGAGCCGTTTTTTTGTTTGCTTGTTATTCCCTACCTGTTTTTACTGTTGGGCGGCAATGGAGCGTTTGCGGCTTTCCACCGTGTTGGCCAGCAGCATGGCGATAGTCATCGGGCCGACGCCACCGGGAACCGGTGTAATCGCGGAGGCACGCTGTACCGCGCTTTCAAATTCCACATCTCCGACCAGTTTGCCCTCAACACGGTTGATGCCGACATCAATGATGACAGCACCTTCCTTGAACCATGCGCCCTTGAGCATCTGCGGCTGGCCGACAGCAGCGATAACCACGTCGGCCCTGCCGATCTGTTGGGCCAGATCGCGGGTGCGGGAATGGCAGATGGTTACCGTGGCATGACGGGCAAGACACATCAACGCCACCGGTTTGCCCACGATATTGGAGCGGCCGACAACCGTCACATTTTTGCCGGCGAGGTCGATACCCGTTTCATCCAGCAGCCTGAGAATGCCCAGCGGTGTGCATGGTTGAAAACAGGGCGCGCCGGAAGCGAGTCGTCCCAGATTGTAGGGATGAAAACCATCCACATCCTTGTCGGGATGGATGGCTTCAATAATGTGGGCAGTTTCAATGTGTTTGGGCAGTGGAAGTTGAACCAGAATGCCATCAATGACACTGTCGCGGTTCAGTTCGTCGATCAGGGCCAGCAGTTCATCCTCGCGGGTGGCGGCGGGCAGGTGGATCTGCCGTGAATGAATTCCCACCTTCTGGCAGGCCCTGTCTTTCGAAGCGACATAGGAACGGCTGGCAGGATCGTCACCCACCAGTATGACTGCCAGTCCCGGAATGTTGTTGCTTTGCGCAAGTTCCGCAACCTCTTTGGCAAGATCGTTTCGCAGCCGCTCCGCGATGGCTTTCCCGTCGATGATGATCGCCATAACACAAGCTCCTTTCTTCCCGTTTCACCGTTTGGGGCGATACCTGCTTCTCCAAAGGGATTGTTTCAGGCTGCCTTGGTGTACCCATTGGCGTACCAGCCGCCGCCTTTGAGGGAGAAGGTGCATTTCGAAATGAGTTTATTCACCTTGTTGCTGTGACAGTGCGGACATTCGTCAAGGGGGGGAGCGCCTATTTTTTGTATCGTTTCAAAAGTTTTACCGCATCCGTCACAATGATACTCATACATCGCCATGGGAAATACCTCCGCGTAAAAGCACGCAAGGCCGCACTCCAGCGGATACGGCCTTGATGAATTGATATATATGTGTTGACCTCGTTTAAGTTTAATCTTTGACTTTGCAGCACTCCGGCGGCTCCAGACCATGAGCACGATAGGAACACTTTTTTGCAAGGGACTTGTCTGCGTATTTTTCCGCGCGATCATACCACGTTGGATTATGCATATAACCGCCACTGCTCCAGCCGTCGCCTTTCAGGGCGAAAGCGGTGGCGGAGATCAGCTTTTTCACCTCCCCGCCGCAAGATTCGCAGGTAGTGATTGGCGCATCACTGAATTTTTGTCTGACTTCAAAGTGCTTGTGGCACTGTGTGCATTCGTATTCATAAATCGGCATGGGCTTAACCTCCCCAGAAGAAATTCTGCTTGTTAATGTAAGGTTCCCCCCTATGGTTGTCAAGGCGCGAAAGCTTGCTGCCGAAAAGATGGGAGGAACATACTTGTTAAGACACGGGCAATGTTGGCAAAAAGACGGATAAGTATTATTTGCGGAGTGGAACTTGGAAAGCTTTGGAACCATGGTTATTCTTTTTTTTATGAGAATGGAACTTCTTTTTTTGCATTTTATTCAGCGTGAGCGCCTGGTAAGCGCTCACGAGCGGATTCTGATCGGGTTGTCCGGGGGACCGGATTCGGTGGCTTTATTGCGTCTGTTGATGGCGGTGGCTTCCCATTGGCATCTGGAACTGCGGGCAGCGCATCTGCATCATGGCATTCGCGCGGCATCGGATGACGAAGCGGATTTCGTGCGTGATCTGTGTGCTAGATGGCAAATCCCCCTTACCATTGGGCGGATCAATGTGCCAGAGTTCGCACGTCGGGAAAAGAAAGGGCTTGAGGAATCCGCCCGTGAATTGCGCCACCGTTTTTTGGCGCAAACCGCTCAGGAAACGGCAAGCGATCGAATCGCCCTGGGACATCACCTGGGAGATCAGGCGGAGACCGTGTTACACCGGTTGGTTCGCGGGGCAGGTCCCACCGGGCTTTCGGCCATGCGTTGCCGTCAGGGGAAGATAATTCGTCCTTTGCTGACCTTTTCCCGCGCACAAATTCTTGAATATCTTGAACAACGGCGAATTGACTTTGTAAAAGATGCAAGTAATGAGGACTGCCGCTTT